>DATBWI010000028.1:0-9815 GCA_036514855.1 Bathyarchaeia archaeon
ATGGCTTTAGTTGTTTGCTGCGCTTTAGCCATGAAACGAATCAACCTTTCGTTAGCATTCAAGTCCAAAGATGCTTTTTCAACATTGCGTCCTCGTCCTACCGGAACCAATTGATACATCAAGAGAATGCCTGCATCCAAATTATCAACAAGCATCATTAATCGTTCCATCTGCTCCATGTTGTACTCCATAGCTGTGATGTTAATGTGCAGGAGAATGCCTGCTCGTCGCAAAGCTTGCATACCTTTCACAGCAGCCTCAAAAGAGCCAGGTGAACCGCGCACCATGTCATGGGTTTTGGCATCGAAACCGTCCAAACTTACGGCGGCAATCACTACACCGTGACGGCGCAAACGCCTAGCTATAGCGTCATCAACGAGAGTGGCGTTAGTTGCCATAGTAATGGTGAAACCCAGCGCTTTAGAGTAAGCCAGCAACTCGAATAGGTCACTTCGCATCAGCGGTTCGCCGCCGGTAAAAGCCATCATGCGAAATTCTTTAGCCTCGGCAAGCTGACTCAAAAGACACTTGGCCTCTTTCGTGGTTAATTCGTCAGCGAGGCGTTTTCCGCCGGAGGCGTGACAATGAATGCAGTGCAGGTTGCAGGCTGTTGTCATCTCCCACACAGGATGCGCTGGGAAACCAATACAACCCATGCCTATTGACCCTGCAGCCCCAGGAAGGCATTTGAAACCATAATCGAGGAACCATTGCGGTAATGATTGCCAACGCGACAGCGCACCCACGTAAAGCGCGCTCATAGTTTGTCTAAGTATCAGCGTTGGAGGCCACCAGTACGGGCGAACTTTGCGCTTAAGCTGCATATTCTGCTTCTGCAATGCTTCATTCATTATGCTCAACTCACAAGGGCGAGAATGTACGTTGCCGTCGTGCCTAAGTTCACAATTAGGTTGGCGCCGCAGAGTTTTTCAAGCATTGCTCGGTTTCGCCAGCGTTTGCCTATGACAAGAACAACTAGAAGCAACGAAAGAGCCATTATTGGCAGATAAATCCACAAAGCCCGTATTGGTACGCCGTAGATTATGGATAACAACATTGCCAAGCAGCTTCCTATGCTAGCAAAGCCGTACAGGATGGAAGCGCGGTCCAGTCCCAAGCGTACAGCCAAGTTGGTCTTTCCAGCAGCAGAATCAGCTGCGTAATCAGGAAACTCGTTGAGTAGAATCACGTTGAAAATTGTTAAGCCAATTGGAACGGCTATCCAGTTAATAAGCGATGTCACTTCTGCCGCCTGCAAATAGTATCCCACCGCAACAGGCAACCACCCGTAACAGAAGGCAATCCATACTTCACCCACTCCTCTGTTTACCCAGCGCACTGGCCCCGCAGAATAGAAAAATCCGCCCAGCAAACCCAGAACGCCTAAAGTAAGCGTCCATAATCCAGTTCTGTAGCCAAACTGCAAAATCAATCCCACTCCGATGGCTAATAACATGCTTGCCAGAGAAGCCCACAGCGCTGCCCGACGTGACAGAAGACCGCGTTGCAATACTTGGGAGCCTCCGGAGAAGCGGCTGGAACCTTGACGAGCGGCTAAAGAATCTTCTTTGTAGTCCCAGTATTCCCCAGCATAGTATGTGGTCAGCATCACTAGCACTACGCCGACTGTGCCCCAAGCGAAAATGTCCCAGCGGAGCATTCCTTTCTGCAACCAAGCCAGAACAGCACCAAGAATGAACGGTAATACTCCAACAGAATGAAATGGCGGACGGGAAAGAGCCACCAGAGCACGCAGTTTCTCCACAGCTTTTATCATGTTCTTCCTCAAATCGGTGCAGAAATGGTGATTCAAGCAAGCAATATAAGGATTCTCAAACTTTCCATTTATCTTGAAATAACGGTTATTTCAGCTAATTAGTTGGATCGTATGGAGAAAAAAGACCGTGAAATATTCGAAGCAGACATTGCGGAGCTTGTATTAGAACTTGGAATGTTCTCCTTGCTGACAGCTTCTATTGCGTTATTATGGAGAGATAATCTAATATTGTCCATAGTTGTGTTGGCAGAGTGCCTTCTGACTTTAGGACTTTGGCATAATAAGTCTGATCTGGCTTTTTTCTTTATCGTTGCTTTGTTAGGATCGGTATCTGAAATTGTGTTCGTGCATTACGGAGTATGGCAATACGCCAATCCCAGCGTTTTTGGCGTGCCGTTCTGGTTTCCTCTGGCTTTCGGAACGTCTGGCTTAACATGCATTCGGCTGGTTCACACCATCACATTGTGGGATAAAGTAAATTCCGTGCACGTTTCCAAAAAATAGACAGTCGCCCTTGAGTTTGCTTTGTTAATCGCTCGTTTATGGCTATAGTTGAAAAACTCTTCAACCGGCCTCTTATTACATCAGCCGGAAGGTTTCCATAACTGCCGGCACAAGCGTTTGAATCTCACATCTTCTATGAATAAAGCTTGCAATGCTGAGGCACTTGGCTCTTTCACCGTGACAAACCACGACTCTTTCAGGCTTCGGCTTAAGATAGGATATGTAGTTTAGTATTTGGCGCCTATCAGAATGCCCTGAGAAACCCTCAATAGATTCTACACGCAATCCGATCTTTACTACGTCGACCTTACCGTCGTTGTTTACCATAGTGACTTCGCTTAGACCTTTCTGCACTCTTCTACCCATTGTGCCTTCAATCTGATAACTCACGAAAATCACAGTGTTCTTCTCGTCGTCTGCAAGATGCTTGAAGTATTCTATGACAGGACCGCCCTCAAGCATGCCGGACGTTGCCATAATGATGCATGGTTCTCCATCAATTATATCTTGCCTCACGTTTGGATGCTCAACAATCGTGAAGTAGTCTGACTGGAACGGGTTAACTTCGTCATGAAGGATACTGTGACGCACATCTCTACCCAAATATTCTGGATAAGCCGTGTGAATAGCTGTTGCTTCTGAAATCATTCCTTCTATGAAAACAGGCGCTTCCTTCATCAATCCCCGACGCATATACCCATCAATAACAAGCATTATCTCCTGGGCTCTACCCACTGCAGGCACAGGAATCAGGACTTTGCCTTTATGCTCCAAAGTTTCATTTATGATTGAGGTCAAACGCTCCTCAGCCTCAACCCGAGAAGGCATAACATCGTCCGGGCCTCCATACGTGCTTTCAGTTATCACTGTTTCAACCCTTGGAAACTCCGTTGTCGCCCCTTCAAGCAACATGGTTCTTGCGAACTTGTAATCGCCAGTGTAGACGACGTTATGCAAACCTTCGCCAATGTGCAAGTGCGCCATTGAAGATCCCAATATGTGACCAGCATTGTGAAGGGTCAGACGAATATCCGGAGCTATATCCGTTACAACGCCGTACCGCAAAGGAATAGTGTGCAAAACACAATCCCGCACGTCTTTCTGGTCATAATGCGCTAGAACGCCCTGCTTATTCGCCACATCCAAATAGTCCAGTTGGAGCAAAGTCATCAAATTCGAAGTTGGAGCGGAACAATAAACTGGGCCATCATAGCCGTATTTGTAGAGAAAAGGCACTAAACCGCAATGGTCAAGATGAGCATGACTTATGACAACAGCATCCAACGAGTCAATCGCAAACGCTGGGTTGTCAAATCTTGGAAACGCCTCAAAAGGTTTCGAGGCGCCAGGGTTAATGCCGCAATCCAATAATACGCTGCTTTCTCTTGTCTGAACAAGAAAAGCGGACCTCCCAACCTCTTGTACACCGCCAAGAGTTGTGATCCTGACATCTCCAACCTCGTAAATTTTCGGCCTGAAAATTCTTTCACCTATCGTGCGCAATATTCTTTCTCTATCCTTGCTTTCTGAGTGAAGGTAATGGCGCATATGCATTACTATCTTTGAGCGCAACGGCGGGCTTCTCAAAACGTGAGGACGCCATTTGGTCTTCTTTATGAGTTCTTGCAGAACTACACCGTTTCTTCCGATGACTAGTCCAGGCTTTTTGGCTTCGATTATGATTTCGCCGAGGCTTGGGTCAAAGTTTATCTCGGTCACTTCTGCTTCGGGGGGTATGGTTTCACGTGTCAGTTTTTCAGCTTCGTTTTCGGCTAATCTTACAGAAGGATCAGAGCGGACGACTATTCTTTTTCTTATAACATTAACTATGTCAGTAATAACGCCGCCTTGTTCAACCAGAATTTCTGGTTTTTTCGTGTAGATGGCAAGCGTTGGACCTTCATACTCTATCCTAGTAACTTCTGCGTCTTTTGGAACGTGTTCTAAGACGTATTGGCTTATTTCCACTTTGCCTTTTTCCGAGTTTGGCGGCACTATTTTGACTTCCTCAACCAGATAGAAGCTGTTTTTTCTCCTTCTCCGTTAACTCCCAATAACCTTTCTCATTGATTACAGTAACATTGAAGCTGTCCCCGCTTGCTGAATCACGCTTCATCGCCGCATTCACGGCTTTAACGATTACTGGCAGAACCTCCTTAACTGGCATGTCCTCCTTGAACCTGTCTTCCAAAATGCCGTAGGCTACTGGCGAACCTGAACCAGTGGCAACGCATTTCTCCTCTGTCAAACTACCAAACGGATCAATGGAATACACGTGCGCTCCCGTGTCATCCACACCGCCTATCAAAGCCCACGTGGCAAGTGGCACGTATCTGGCGGAGAACAAGAGATTTGCAGTCATCCTCACTGCGGAGCTTACGGGCATTGGCCGGTTCAGGCTAATCCTATAAAGCTGCGCATTTGCAGTTAGTATGTCAACGACTCGCTGTGCATCTGCGACTGTGCCAGCGATAGTCATGCCTAAGTGATCGTCTATTTTGTATATTTTCTTTCCGTGTTTGTGGGCTACGTAGAAGCCCATGGTTACGCGCGTGTCTGAAGCAAGTATGACTCCGTCCTTGCAGACTACGCCTACGGTCGTGGTTCCTTTTAGCACTAAACGATTAGTTATTTGATTGTGTGCCATTTCGTTTTTTCTCCCTAAAATCTAAACGTAGCGCGAGATTACTTCTCTAGGAAGTAGCAACATCTAATCATAACCATGGGATTTATTAATATTACGGTTCAGTTTCTCGAGTTAGATATTTGACTATTGGCTTTTGCCAAATTGGACTCAATTGATCAGGAATCGTGATTTTAGAGAACCGATGAAGCGAGAATCTACGCTTACTTAGCCTTGGCGCCGAGAAAAACACAACTTGCAGGCATAGTCGACTTAAACGTAAAATGAGTCGAGGCAGCAAAACGAAAAACGCAAGATTTCTTGAATAACCGTTGGCTTTAAAAGGTTTCAAAAACACATGGCTATGACATTAAAGACCTCTACAAACCTCAAACGTGGTTATCGTGACTTTAAAATATCACCGAATGCAGCTTCCAAGAGAAGTAATCGTTGGAAACGGAACAATAGAAAGCGTTGCTGAAATCTCTCAGCGCTTAGGATTCACAAAATCCGCATTAATAATCGCCGGCTCAAAAACGTATGAGATCGTTGGAAAAACAATTGCAAAAATCCTAACACAAAAAGGCGCCACTGTCAACAATTCCATAATCAAGACAGCCACGGTCAAAGACGTTGAGGTCATTGAAGGAAAAATCAAAGCCACAAAACCGCAAGTAGTTTTCGGGGTTGGTGGCGGAACAAAGATTGATGTCGCAAAGCTGAGCGCTTCACGGCAAAGGGTTCCATTCATAAGCATTCCAACAACAGCTTCCCACGACGGAATCGCAAGCCCCTTGTCTTCCATAAAAGGTTTCGAAAAACCATTTTCAGTCATGGCTGAAGCACCAATAGCCATCATCGCAGACACAAACATAATAATGCAAGCGCCACCCCGCCTCATCACAAGCGGCTGCGCAGACGTCATCGCAAAATTCACTGCTGTTAAGGATTGGAAGCTGGCGCATCAAGAGAAAAACGAGTATTACGGCGAATATGCTGCAAGTTTGGCTTTGATGAGCGCTAAACTTGTTATGCAAAACGCAAAATTGATCAAGCAGCAAGGCGAAGAAGGCTTACGAGTTCTTCTGGAAGCTTTGATAAGCTGCGGAGTCTCCATGAGCATCGCGGGAAGCAGCCGCCCATGCAGCGGATCAGAACATCTCTTCAGCCACGCGCTTGACACGATAAGGTCTAACCACGCCCTGCACGGAGAACAATGCGGAGTCGGAACGATTATTATGGCTTATTTGCATAAGGCGAATTGGAAGCGCATAAGAGACACTTTAAGGATAGCGGGTGCACCGACGAACGCCGAGGAACTCCACATGGAAAAGGAGGAAATCGTGAAAGCACTATGCACGGCTTCGTCGATAAGGCCGGAACGCTACACAATTCTTAACACGCTGAATCTAAGCCTTGAGGATTGCAGAAAAATCGCTGAGACCACAGAAGTCATCTAGAGAAGTATAACGGAAAAAGAATTTTCGGGCAATAGAAAGAAAGGCTTTTATCATATTGACTACTCTCTAGTTTTTAGAATGGACGAATACACGAAACCAGATTACCAAAATATCGCATTTATTACAGTTGATGTGCAGAACGATTTTTCTCTGAAAGGAGCAGCATTTGAAATTCTTGGAACCCATGAGGTAATTCCAAACATCGTCAGAATTTTAAAAAGATTTAGAGAGGAAAACAAACCAATAATACATTTTGTAAGAATTTACAAGGAAGACGGCTCTAACGTTGATATTTGCAGAAAGAAGAAAATTGAAGAAGGACTGAGAATAGTTGCTCCAAACTCAGAAGGCGCTGAAATAGTTAAAGAGCTAAAACCCAATGATATGAAATTGGATTCCGAAAAATTATTGAATGGGAAAATTGAAGAAATTGCGCCAAATGAATTTGTTATATATAAGCCAAGATGGGGTGCGTTTTTCAAGACGTCATTGGAGAGTTTTCTTAAGGGAAAGAACATATTGACATTAGTTTTTGCAGGGTGCAATTTTCCAAACTGCCCAAGAACGTCTATTTTTGAAGCAAGTGAGAGAGATTTTAGAATAGTTGTGATTGAGGATGCGATCTCTGGAATTTATGAAAAAGGGATTGCGGAATTGAGAAACATTTGTTGTGAAGTTATGAAGACAGAAGAGTTCTTGCAGAAGCTCTAAAGAGCCCGAAGAATTTTTGAGCAATAACTAGTTAGAACAAGGTAAAAAAATATTACCGCTGAAGTTGAATAAGTTTTTGGAAATCCGGTTTTTTTTGTCTTCGTTTGAGTTTTAATCCAGAAAACTCAGCTTGACGGTGTTTTCGCTTTGGGTTCCGCCTTAAAAGTTTCTGTGAACTTGACGGTCGCAGTTACTGGGAAGAATTTTTGTATGTCTAGGGCTATTCCTCTTTTTGCCACTTGAACCCCTTCTAAATAGAAGGCTTCCTCAGGCATTTCTATGCTAGCAACTTTGGCTCTTATAGTAAATTTGAACTTGTTTTCCTCGACAGCAGGTATTCTGCGGTGAATGAGGGCTGAAGTTTTCTCTTCTTTCGTTTCAAGTTTCTTCTGAACAGTCACATCGTAAACCAGTGTCTTTCCAGCTAGAGGAGGATTAAAGTCCAGCAGGACTCTTCCGGCGCCTAACGCCCGCACGGTCGCCATCTTCTTATCATACTCAACGCGCATTCCAAGACTCGGTGTTATGCCCTTTTCTGCCAAATGCCTCAATGGAACACGCTTGACCTTTTCAGGGTCTCTGGCTCCGAAGGCTTTGTCAGGCGGTATTTCGACTGGTGTAGTTTTGCTAACTTCCATTGTTAATAGGCTTTCATCTAACGCCTTAAGAACCCATCCTTCGCCTATCACGACTAGTTTCGGTTCGTAGATTTCGCCTTCCTTGTATAAGCGTTCTTTTTTGGCTGTTTCCTCGCTTGTTGTGTCGAAAAACTCGCCTGTCTCCTTCACTTTAGCATCGTAATTTATCAGTATGAAGTCGCCTTTTTGGAAAGCCATATGCACCATCTTAGAATATTGCCAAACTAAGTTTCCAACCTTAATAAAAGCTTTCGCTCACAGAACCCGCATATTCGCCTAACAGATAACGTCAAACAAGCTTAATATCGGCGCACCATGCACATAACCCATTCAAAATGGCTGAAAGACACGATTTTCGAAAAAGCAGGAAGGCATAAACAGGCATGGAAAAAACAAATCAGAAAACCGCAAACAAGACCCGCAAAAATGCTTACTCTGCCATCATTCTGCTTGGAATCGTAAGTTTGATGGGCGACGTTGTCTACGAAGGCTCGCGGGGAATAATACCCAGTTATCTAGAGTTCCTAGGCGCATCAGCCCTCATCGTGGGTCTGATCGGAGGACTCGACCTTTTAGCTTATGTTGCAAGACTCGCCACAGGCTTCTTAGCCGACAAAACCAAGGCGTATTGGCTTTTCATATTCATAGGCTACGGCTTGATCGTTTCAATTCCGTTGCTGGGAATCGCAACAGGTTTTGGAATGATCATACTCTTAATTTCTCTTGAGAGACTCGGCAAAGCCTTCAGGTCTCCTGCAAGAGACACAGTTCTATCCATAATAAGCAAAGACGTAGGAGCAGGCAAAGCCTTTGGTTTGCACGAGTTTATGGACCAGCTAGGCGCAATGATTGGACCATTGCTCGTGGGAGGTTTAATGTTTTACAGCCTCAGTAATTACGGTTATACTTTCAGCTTTTTGCTTCTGCCATTTCTGATGCTTTTGGGAGCCTTGTTTTTCACGTATAGAAAGATTAGTTCCAGAACTATAATTGAACCGACGATTACGCAAGAAAAAAACAGAAAACTGGAAAGACCTTTTTACATTTACACTCTTGCAGTGCTTTTGAACACGGTTGGACTAGTGCAGTACACGTTAATACTTTTTAAAGCTTCAAGGATTCTTGAGCCGTTGAATCTGAATTGGATTGTGCCCTTGATCTATTTGCTCATCCAAGGTGTTGATGCGCCTACAGCTTTGATCTCTGGTTATGCCTATGACAAGTTTGGAATAAGAATTTTGATCATACCATTTGTGCTTTCCATATTTCCTTCCTTGCTCACCATGTTTAACTCGGATTTGACGATACTAATAGTTGCCTCTGCAATTTTCGGTTTAGTTCTCGGAATGCAGGAATCCATCTACCGTGCAGCAGTTTCCGAGCTGACGCCAATTTCCTCAAGAGGCACGGCGTATGGCATATTCAACACAGCCTACGGCGTCGGCTTAGCTCTCAGCGGCGCAATATATGGCTTATTCATAGACTACAACTCGCCACTCAGTGCTGTCGTATTCTACGCTTTGGCACTGCAGATCGTAGCAACAATCCTCCTGCTCAACGCTTGCTCCAAACTGAAAAGACAAAGTGAGAACTTATAAAACAGAAATGTATTCTCAAGGAGTTTTGTGAAAGGACAGGCGAATTTCCGTTTGGATATGTGGGCATCCAATCAATCACGGTCTTATTTTAGATACCCTATTAACAACATCAATTTTAAGGGCCAATAACCCATCGAGGTGGACTGGTCTTCTCAGACACCATCTCACTTAGCATTAAGTTTTAATATCGTTGAATTTGCATCGTATCTATGAGGCTTAATTGTTGAAGTATGCTGTGATTGCTGAGGCTTATGAGAAAATAGATGCTACGACCAAAAGGTTGGAGATGACTGATCTCCTGGTTGGGCTTCTTAAGAATACACCTAAAGAAATCATTGACAAAGTTGTATACCTGACTCAAGGCAGGATATATCCTGATTTTGTCAGCCTTGAGATAGGCGTAGCTGAGAAACTTGCCATAAAAGCACTTGCAAAGGCTTCTGGGATAAAGAAAACTGATATCGAAAACGACATAAAAAAAAGTGGGGATATTGGCGAGACCGC
>DATBWI010000029.1:0-9662 GCA_036514855.1 Bathyarchaeia archaeon
AAGATGCCAAAATGCAAACGGAGGCTTTGCTCGCGCCGATCTAGGCATATCAACCTTTGAAAACACGTTCCAAGCTGCCAGCGTGTTGCAGAAACTCGGCTTCATAGAGAGCGGCACAACCATTCACTGAGCTTCTCCGCAAATGTAACCCTTGTTCTGCAGTTCCAGTGGGCATCCGCCTCCGCAGATTTGCAGTTGCGGGCAATCTTTGCATTTTGGCTCCGCATACTCCCTCTTTCTAATCTTAACCGCAAGCGGATTATTCCAGATTCCTTGCCAATCATCTCTTAGAATGTTGCCAAGACTTTCAAAATAGCTCTGACACGGATAAACGCTACCATCCGGTCCAACGCACATGTTGATCATGGCGGCTGTGCATGCTTTAATCCCTAACCCTAGCTTGACAGGGTCGAAACGGCAATACTGCGTAGGCGTGTACCACAAGAACTTCAAGCCTAGGCGGTTGGTTTTGTCGCGGATTTTTGGCAAAAGCGCATTCAAAGTCTCAAGCGGCAATGCGAATTCTTCGCTTATCTCATTCGCCTTTCCAGAGTAAATCAGGCTGTTGCATCCGAAAGCAGCTATTCCCAACTCTTTCAGATAATTTATGGTCTCCAAAAAATCCTCAGCATTATGCTTGCTAAGCGTGGTGTTTGTTGTAACGTAAATCTGCGTATTGACAGCGTTTTTTATTCCGGCAACCGTTTCCTTCCAACTTCCCTTCGACGCCGTAATCAAATCATGCACTTTAGGCTTGTGAGATTCAAGAGTAACTTGAACAAAATCCAATCCCGCCTTCTCAAGCTCTGCAACATAAGCCTTATCCTTCAATCTTCGTCCATTCGTAACAAGTCCAGTAACCATTCCACTATTCTGTGCATAAAGCAAAAGTTCCGGCAAATCCTCGCGCAAAGTAGGCTCGCCCCCCGTGAAGGTTAATATGAAAACGCCGATCTGTTTGAGGTGGTCTATGATTTCTTTCCATTGAATAGTGCTGAGTTCCGGTGTCTCATGTGGTCCGCCAGCGTAGCAGTGGACGCAGTTGTTTTGGCATCTGAAAGTCAACGCCATATCCATCCGCAGAGGCGCAGAATACTGCTGACTGAAAGGCTCCACGCTTTGCACATCGAGAAACGATACTGGACACACTTTCTCCGTATGCGATAACGTGCTTATTGCATAGACAAGTTTCTTGTAATCGCTCCTAGCAGTTGTAGAGTCTATCCGATACATTCGGAGAATATTCTTCACCAAATCCTTTTCGGAGATTCCCTGCATGAAAAAGTAAGCATAGGCAGTAGCCGTCTCGTTAAGATAAAGCACCGTATTCGCGTTAATCACCATGATTCCTTTTCCATCCGGCTCAACGCGAAGCTGCAACGCCAACCCGGCGAATTTGTCTTTTCCCCTGTACGTGTAGCGACCAAAAGGAATCTGGGCACGGCGGAAAATCTTTCGCAAAAAACTCATTTAGCCTACACCTCCACCTGCACACGCACATGCGCAGGACACGCAGGCACACGCGCAAGCGCACGCATGACATGCGCAGACGCAGCTGGCATCGTTACGCGCAGGCTCATGAGACGCTCCGGCTCCTGATGTTGGAATAATGGCGTTGGCGAATTTCTCAAGATTGCCTACAATGTTGTTGGACGTGTTTTCCACCGCAGTGGCGACATTGTTTGCGAAGTCGGCGCCGGGAATTGTTGGCGGTTTAGCTGATTGTGCTGGGACTTGCACGTTTGGCGTGTATGTGGGATTTGGAGAATAATGCTGATAGCCGTACCAGTACCAGAACCATAGGGGACTAGGCTGAAAGATTCTGTTGTGAAACGCTATCTCCGTGTGTCTACTATAGTTTGGATCCAGCAGAAGCCACAAAAGCTGTTCGTCATAAGCGTTTGAGGCAAGTTCCGGCGTTCCTGCCTGTTCCACCTGTTCCCAAGCCTTATCCACGATTTTCCTGTAATAGTCAACTGTGTCGCCTCTACGATACCCACGCATTTTCTCTTCCACATTATCCCTCAAAGACATTACCGTTTGCGCCAACTCTTCCTCGCCTAAAGTGCCATCTTCTTTGATGGCTTTGAGAAAGTCAATTTCATAATATCGCAGAGGCGTCTCGGCTGTTCCGGTCTTGTCTTGAAACTGTGGCATGACCTTCAGCTTGAGCGGTTTTGCAGCCTCAACCCACACAGCTCTCTTTTGCAAGAGGCTGTAGAGCATTTCAGTAACCACTCGTGTAGGCTCCATGTCAAGAAGGTATGAAGCCTCAACTGCTGTTAAGCCGCGTCTCACTCCAAGAGTTTCCATGCTGATTTTAGGCGTCAAATAAGGTTTTCTCTTCGCTATGTAAATGCCAACGCCAACAAAAACTATAATGAGCGCAAACGCCAAAAGAGCAACGCCGTACTGCTGGAAAAACACGACTATGCCACTGGGTGTATCATATTGCACGTTTCCCTTTGGGAAAGAAACACCTATAGGATATCTTTCCCCTTCTGGAAGCATTTGCTTCTCCCAGTAAACCGTCACCCGTCCATCTTCCACTCCCGTGCTGTTCCAAAACACAGAAGTCGTCGCCACACTACCCACAGTAACATTCACAGGCAAAACGATCAAGATGCGAAGATCGTATACTTTCGCGTCGTTCCACCATGTCGGCGTGAACTGCATCCCAACGTTAGTTGCATTGTCTTCCCAAATCATGTGAGCCACATTCGTCATAAGCGTAAACCAGACTGTTTGTCCAGCTCTTAAGGGCGAATTGAGAGAAACTCTGACCTTGTAGTCGGATCCTTGGCTGGCGTCAGCAACCGTCAGCGAGTTACCATACTGGTCCGTGGCATTTTCGATTGTGAAATCTCCATTAGGTTGACCAACAAGCACGTAGTTTATGTTGTCGCCCGAATCCAGCTTTAACGTGATGTTATAGTAGAGGTCGATTGTTCCGTCTTGGTATATCCATATTTTCGCCCATTCATGTTCTAGATGATAAACGCCAGTCCAAGCCCAAACACTGCTAACAGACACGCCAAGAACACACGCAAGAACCAACACACATAACAGAAGGCGCTTGTTCACCATTTCGGCTCCTCAGCCACCTCAAACGTGTTTCCACAGTACGGGCAAGTTGCGTAAGGAACACCCGAAACGATCTTGATTTGATTAGCATCTATGGAAGCTGAACAGTTTGGACATTTAAGCGCAACTGCCTTCATGTCTCCCGAAACTTCCAGTCTCTGAACTATTGTTGTAGACTTCTTGGTTATGTAATAGGCGATGCCGAAACCGACGACAAACAACATGGCAGCAACAACAAGCCTCGTCGCCTTAACCTCAACTGGAATGTCTGCGCCCGTAGACCAAGCGAATATAATACCAAAAAAGAAGAGAACCGCAACCGCTATTGCGCCTAAGACTGTTATGGTTTTCACGAATACTTGCTGTATAACATCTCAGAATTTAATCTTACCCTTCTCTCCAAAAGAATATCCTATGGTTTTCGGCATGCAGCAACAAATGCGGGGTCATCCCTATCATATTTTCAATTCTTAGCTTTCAACTGTTTACGTAGCGCTTGCTCAGCTTTCGCAATTGCTTCCAATAATTTTTCCGTCTTTGTTCCGCCACCTTGGGCGAAGTTGGGTTTTCCACCGCCTCCACCACCCACAACTGCTGAGGCTTCTCTAATCATCTCACCCGCATTAACACCTTCTGCAATTGCGTTTTTTCCCGCCATAACCATTATTCTAACATTTTTTCCATCCGATCCATAGAAAACTGTCACCGCTGCCTCGTCTCTCTTGATTATCTCATTCGCAGTCTGAACCATCCGGTCAACATCAATTGACTCCGCAAAATCTCGCATTACAAGCTTGATGCCGCCAATCTCCTTAATTTCCTCCGCTTGTTTTGCTCCAACACCAGCGCTTTCCCGCTCCGCCAACTCTTTGACCAGTTTTCTTCTTTCAGCATTTGCCTCTTTCAAGTCCTTAACAAGCCTTTCCGCAGTATTGTCCAGCTTCTCCAGCGGGGCATTCAAAATCTCTGAGACTTTCCAAAGCAACCGTTCATTATTCTGCACTGCCTTTAATGCGGGGATTCCAACAGAATACACAAGCCTCTCCACTCCATCCTGCACTCTTTCTGAGTGGATGATCTTGACGAAACCAAGTTCGCCAGTGCTCTGCAAATGTGTTCCAGCACACGCTTCAACATCCCAATCGCCAGTCTTTACAACCCTAATTTCCTTCCCCGGAACTGCACCGCCCTGATACAATCTAAAACCATAACGGCTTTCAGCCTCGTTCCGCGGCATCCAAACAGTTTCAACAAGCATATTCTGCAATACCGCTTGGTTCGCCAACTCTTCTATCTTGTAAACTTCATCTAAAGTCAACCGGCGATAATGCGAAATATCAATCCGGGAACTCTCAAAGCCCTTTTGTGTTCCAAACTGCCAAACATGCTGTCCCAGCACACGTCTTGCAGCACCGTTGATCAAGTGTGTTGCCGTGTGACTCTTCATAAGCGCATAACGCCTGTCCCAGTCAATGACGCCTTTTATTTTGCTGCCTTCCTTCGGAACCGTCTTGCCTTCTAGCTTGTGAACGATTACTCTTCCAACTTTTTGGGCATCAACAACCTCCGCTTTTTTTCCATCGAATAACAAATAGCCGTTGTCTGCTGGTTGTCCTCCGCCTTCAGGATAGAAGCACGTTTTATCCAATACGACATATTCGCCGTCTACGACTTTGAGAACTTTGGCTTCAAACTCTTTCATGTACTGGTCTTTATAGTATATTTTCTCTGTTTCAGGCAGATTCGCCACGGCTGTTTCAAGCCGCCCTTCAGGCTTAGCCTCCTCTTCGACGAGTTTAGATGATTGCAAATGCCTCTGAGCAATTAACCCATAAAAATTCTCGGGAACCTCTACCTCTAAACCTTCTAACTGCGCTGTTTCTTCGACAATTTCAGGTGGAAGCCCATGAGAATCGTAAAGCTCCGCCAAAGTCTCCACAGGAATTTCGTGCTTTTTCTCCGCTTTCAACTCAGCAGAGATTCTTCTCACTAGTCCTTCGCCGCGTTTGATTGTTTCTTGGAATTTTTCCTCTTCAACTTTGAGCATTTCAATTATTTCGTTTCGCATTTCTCCGAGATGCGGATAATCCCGCGACCACATACTGATCTGCTTGTCCGCTATATCGTACAGCCTATCCGTGATACCCAGCATTTTCAGGAGCCGATAGATTCTGCGAAACAGAAGCCTCGCCAAATACCCTTCTTGGATATTAGACGGAACAACGCCCTCGGAAAGGATGAAGCTTAAGCATTTCGTGTGGTCTGCAACTGCAAAAACGTTTTCAATTGGAAGCAAAACCCTATCCAACTCACCCGCGTCCGCATTAACAATTTCTGCGATTTTTCTTCGAGCTTCAAGCCTGCTTGCGGTTTTGTCCAAGCTTACTAGACTTGAAACCTTCGCAACCTTCATCAATAGATCGTTGTCAATTTTGCCTATTCCCGCCATTTTGAAAATGTCATCCAGCAACTTGCCATAGATCGTGTGAAACGCGCTTGGAGCACCTTGAGAAAGCCACGCATAGCGGTCTATGCCGTAGCCAGTGTCCACAGTCCGTATGGGTAGTTTAACAAATTCCTCTCCGACGCATTTGTACTGCATGAAAACAAGCGTGCCAACTTCCAAACCGCGAATAATGCATTCCACGCATGGTCCAGCGTTGCCGCCGCCAACCCAAACTTCTTCTTTGTAAGTCACCTCATCAGACTTTACGCCCAATTCTTTTGTAGCGAATTCATGATGGTACCGCGTGGTCTGGTCTTTCCAGTAAACCTCCTTGTCAGGATAATTAAACGCATGATGCGCGCCCATCTCAAAAATCGTCAAGTATTTTCCAAACGTTGGACCCGTGTTAGCTATGTCCGTCATGCGTATGCACGGCTGAACAATAACTAGAGGATTCGCAGGAGGCGGCGCAATCCCCTCAGTTACGTAAGGCTGAAAGTCAATTATGCTTGCATGCGTCAGGTAAATGTCATCCCTCCACCTTGCAACAACGGGATAAGGCTTTATGCGTGTGTGACCGCGTTTTTCAAAAAAGGAGTAAAAAGTCTCACGCATCTCACTTAAGCTGTAACTTTTTCTGGTTGGTGGATTACCTATGAAAGTGTAAGGTGAGCAACCGTCCGGCCGGGCTTCGCCGCATGTTTCCTGATCCTGATTCTGCGTCCAAAAGTATTGCCCACACTTGGGGCAACGTTTTCTTATGAAGCCTGCCTCTTTGAAGAAGGGAAGGCGATATTCTTCGGCTGGGAAGCTGTCCAATTCTTTAAACACTCCGACAACAGTAGTATTTAGGATAAATGAACGCGCAAATTTAAACTATTTCGCTATCAGTATAAAGCCGCCTATTATGCTTAAGCCCAATTCTGAGATGTAATACTTGAGCGATCATAAACTTGATTTAAATTCCCCTTTTGCTAAAATAAATGGAGAATGCAGATGATAGCGGAGGTGAAAACACGGATATAGTTGACATTTACGTTCTGAATCTTGCGGTCACAGTAGCCATGTTCGTGGTTCTAGTGTTCCGAGCATGGATCGAACTGAAGAACAATCGCATGATGTGGAAAGAACTAGAGTGGCGTCAAACATACCAATCCATGGGACGCGTGCTCAGAGCTGAAAAAGATCTATTCTCAAAAGTGGAAGGCGGTGATGAACTGTACCAAATGCTGTGCGAAATATTCAAAGTAAACGATGGCAAAGCCTAGGGAGAATGCCAATCCCGAATCAAGCTCTTAACATCTGTGCCATGTTTCTCCATTCCATAACGTCTAAAAGGCTTAGTTAAATGTCTCTGAGATCTCGTCGAAGTTATGTATAAGCCTCTTTTTAGTTCACGATTTATCTTAACCTCAATTTTCTGAATACGAGCATATCGTGCACCGCACTTCTCACATCTGAAACCTTTGCCGTGTCCCATTGACTTTAGCCGTTTACCGCATTTTGTGCAGATGGGATTCTGATAAACGGTTTCTGTTGCAAGCCTTAGCAGGCGGATTTTTTCAAGGTTTATCGTTAGAGGATGGTTCTCGGAGTGTTTGCGGACGCCACCGTAAACCTCGATGTAATCTCCTACAACAAGATTTCTTGCGATTTTGCGGAGAGCACCAGTCGGCTCGTAAGCTGCACAGTCCACCTGACCAGTCGCATCTTTAATCGAGAAGATCACATGTCTCAACGGAATCGTCTGAGGGTTAGCGGAAACGGTTCCCCTCGCGACAACAGGATGATAAGGCTTTATTTGGTTAAGGCTTTCGACCCATTTCAGATGAGCATCTGTTCCTTGGTTTGTCCGAAAAATGACACAACGCTCCACAGGCTCAAGGGGCTTAACCATTTCAAAAGCTTTTTTCAAGATTTCCGGCGATTCGCCTCTGACGCCGAAGAGAATGGGGTCAGGTCCTCGCGGCGTAATAACCACTCTATGTTTTTCAGTGTCAACATTGTTGAAAGTGCAGGGCGCTGTTGCCTCATCCATTCTAAAAATCGATTCTTCATCCACCCTTCTTTTTAAACCATAGTTTTCAGGAACTCGATACGCAAGAATTTCATACGTGTAATCTCCATGAAGAGTTTCGCCGATGGCTGCTAAGCCGCCGATGATTCCTCTGCCACTCTTGAAACCTACCGCCTCAGCCTTAAACTTTTGAATAAGCTTCAACGCCTCTTTTAGGCTGACGATTCCCGTTATGGCGTTTTTGGCGAAAGCCTTGATCTCTCTGGGAATCTCTGCTTTAGCGAAGAAAACTACGCCCGGGTCTGTTCCCTTAAACTCCAAATCAGAATATTCTTCAACCATGTTGACAACGGTTTCTTTAATTCTGTCACCAACGTTCTCATTGTATCGTATTCTTAGGCAAAGCGCACCGTTTCCTCTGGTTTTCCATGGCACGTTGGGGTTCAGCCTAATCAAGTTTGGATAATCAATGAACTCTGCTCCGAGCGTTTGCAGTTTTTCCACGAGAAGGGCGGCGACGTACGTTGTGCATCCTTTTCTTGTGGAATCTGTGTCGTCAAATCCGATGTGCATTGTTTTCTCTGTCATAATAGCGACCTGTTCTTGCGCACACTAGAATGGTAAAAAGGCTTGTTCTATGCAAATAAAAAAGAGAAAGTGCGTTCTATTTTATCTCTTCAACAACAATCATTGTTAACGTTGATCTGACCTTGTCGAGTCTTCGGACACGCCATGTAACAATCTCTTTAAGCTTATCCATAGTGTCTGCTTTAACTCTTGCAACTATGTCGTAGACTCCGTACACGGCAAAGGCTTCATCTACTCCTTCAACTTTCTTCAAATCTTTTAGAACGTCGGCTTCTGAGCCTATTTCTGTGTTTATCAACACGAAAGCTGTTGGCATTTAAATCTCCTCAGATATTGTTTGTGTTTGTAGGCATTAAAAGATTTTGCTATAGCGTTTGTGTGTGCGGTGGTTGTAGAGCCCGTCTATTTGGAGCCTAATAGTTTCTGTTTTTGGGTTCTGTTGGTTCTGAAGGCTGATGTAGGAGGCTATTAAAAGAACAGTAGGGTTTGAGACTATTGAACGGGTCTTAGAAAAGTATATTGGTTGCAACGGTAGGTTTACTAAAACAAAAAAATATTTATATCAATAGCAAATAGTACAATTGAGGTATCTCAAGAAGATACTTTTTGTGAGTGATGAAAAGTGACGAAACTGAAATCGAAAATAGCATTCGGTTTGGTTGCACTACTTGTCCTGAGTATGCTAAGCACCTTGCAAGTATATGCGGTTTCCACTCCGGAAATCTATTTGATTCCGTCCGCAGTTTTGAAAGATCAGGAATGGAATGTACAAGTGTGCATTAGAGACGTACCTGTGGCTAGCGTCGTTTTTGCGTATCAAGTGAAGCTATTCTTTAACACAACTTTCCTCGAGTGCCTAGAAGCTAGAATTCCTGAAGCGGATAAATCCTGGATTTTTTCAGGATCAAATACTGTATTGCCTCAGCCAGTTATCAACACTGCAAAAGGCTATGCGGTAGTGGGCGCTTCGCTCCTTAGAGGATCGTCTGTTAAGGGTTCAGGATTATTCATGCTTGCCTCATTCGACTTCTGCCTGAAAGCCGAGTTGAAGGACGCACCTGCATCATATATTAACGTTGACAATCCAGACACTTTCCTAGTTAACAATGACCTAAAAAAAGCACAAGCGACCATAAATAGCGAAGTCTCAGTCAACTGTGTGCCGGATATGTCAACAACAAGCCTACAGGAAACTACAGACTCTGACCAGATAGATTTTAACACAAGCTATGAAGAAAGCGGATTATGGGACCTTGTCAATCAGGAAAAGAAATTACAGGATCTTGCCAAAAGAGGAGAAAGCCCGGTTGAGTTGATAGTCGGGCTTAATTCCCAAGTTTCGAATGCTTATGCACAGGTTGAAAACGTGGCAGCAAAGTACAAGAGCCGAATAAAAGATGTGGTTGCATGCGCGGATAAGGTTGTGGCCGTCGTTGTCAACATCACTTCAGACCAAGCAGAATCATTCATGTTTGAGGTGGAAGCAAAGGGCATTTCAACCTATATTGAGTCTAATCACCAATTTAA
>DATBWI010000030.1:0-14998 GCA_036514855.1 Bathyarchaeia archaeon
TTAGAACCTCGGCTTTGCGTTCTTCTAGACTTAGCTCTTCTTTAGGCAAATTTTAAACCTTCATTTGGAGAATATTCGAAAACCTAAGCGAAGCATTAACCCTTTAAACTTTGCGCTAAAAGCCAAAAGAAAAAACTGCAAAAGAAGTTTCAATATGTCAAGTTAAACGCGAATTATCGTGTTATCAGCGAATTTCCTCATAGTTTCAGCAAAATCTACAATGGTTTCCCGCCCGTAGGGCTTAAGCGCTCCGAAACTCTTGTCTAACGTGTCTTCTGGGATGAACTGCTGAAAGGCAAAAGTCTTTGCGCCTTTTGCAAGTTCGCCCAACTGGAATATGTCTTCAGAGTCAACGAATCCCGGCACAACTGTTGTTCTTAACTCGTATTCCACTTTCCCCGTTGTCAACATTGCGATTGCATGTAAAAATCCAGCAGTCTCATCTGCTCCCAACCGCACATACTTATCTAAACTAGTTTTCAGGTCCAGAGCGACATAATCAACGTACGGCAAACATTCCTCCAACACTTTGGGATAAAACCCATTCGTGTCCAACTTAACATTAAAACCCTTATCCTTAAGCTTCTTCAAGAACTTTGGAAGTTCCTTGTGCATCGTTGGCTCTCCGCCCGTGATGACGACGGAATCTACGTATTTCTTGCGATTTTCAAGGATTCTAAGCGCGGCTTCTTCCTGCAGAAACGGCGGTTTTGGGTCTACGACTATGCGCCAGTTGTGGCAGAACGGACAGCGCAGATTACACCCAGGTGTAAAGAGTACTGAGGCTATTTTGTTCGGGTAGTCGATGAGACTTGTCTTCTGAAGCCCAGCGAACTTCATTCCGTTTTCCGCCTAAGCTGTTATTGGCGTGGCTGTTGCAGTGATTACGGATTTGTCAAAGGTTCTCCGTATGGCAAACTCCGCTTGTTTTCCGTCGTTCCACTGGTCTACAGGCCGCAAGTAGCCAACTACTCGCGAGTAGACTTCACATTTTGCTCCGCATGTTGGGCATTGTTTGTGTTCTCCGCTTACGTAGCCGTGGCTCTGGCATATACTGAAAGTCGGCGTGAGAGTGAAGTATGGCAAGCGCGAATTCCAAGTTACTCTTCTTATAACTTCCTCCGCAGACTCCCATGAATGAAGCCTTTCGCCAAGATAGATGTGAAACACGGTCCCGCCTGTGTACAGAGGTTGCAAGTTCTCTTGGTTCTCCAACGCGTCAAACAAGTCGCCTTCGTAGTCTGTTGGCACCTGCGAGGAATTCGTGTAAAAAGGTTCAGCACCATTGGCTAGGTATTTTTCGTTTGCCACAGTTATGTCAGGATGTGTGCGCTTGTCTATGCGTGCAAGCCTGTAAGAGGTGCCTTCGGCTGGTGTTGCCTCTAGGTTGTAGATGTTTCCGGTTTCTTCTTGGAAGTCTGAAAGCTTGGCACGCATGAAACTGAGCACTTTCACACCAAACTCTAAGCCTTCAGGCGAGGCGATGTTGCATCCAAGCAAATTAAGCAATGCTTCGTTCATGCCTATCAAGCCGATTGTTGAGAAATGGTTTTTCCAGAATTTTCCAAAGCCCTCTTTGACATTGCGAAGATAACGCCTAGAATATGGGTATAACCCGTTTTCTGTAAAGTTTTCAAGACCTTTCCGTTTGATCTCAAGGCTGTCTTTAGCGATTTCCATGAGCGCTTCTAACCTGCTGAAAAACTCATCCTCATCCTTCGCCAAATAACCGATTCTTGGAAGGTTCAGCGTTACTACGCCTATGCTGCCTGTCAACGGGTTTGCTCCGAATAAGCCTCCGCCCCGCTTGTGCAGTTCCCTGTTGTCTATTCTGAGGCGGCAACACATGCTTCGCACATCTTCAGGTTTCATGTCGCTGTTTACAAAGTTGGAAAAGTAAGGCACACCATATTTGGCGGTTACCTCAAAGATTTTTTGAGCTATCGGCGAGTCCCAGTCAAAATCTTTTGTTATGTTATACGTTGGTATTGGAAAGGTGAATACTCTGTTTTTAGAGTCGCCTTGGCTCAGCGTTTCCGTGAACGCCATGTTGAACATGTCCATTTCCTTTTGTAAGTCTCCATAAGTTTCATCCGTCACTTTTCCGCCGAAAATGATGGGTTCATTCTCCATGAAGTCTGGAATCGTCAAATCCAGAGTTAGGTTTGTGAAAGGTGTTTGGAAGCCTACGCGTGTGGGCACGTTCATGTTAAAGAAGAATTCCTGCAGTGCCTGCTCAACCTCTTTTTCGCCTAATCCGTCGTAACGAATGAATGGGGCTAGGAACGTGTCAAAGCTGCTGAAAGCCTGTGCTCCAGCGGCTTCTCCCTGAAGCGTGTAAAAGAAATTCACCACTTGACCAAGCGCTGTTCTAAAATGCTTGGCAGGTTTGCTCTCGATCTTTCCGGAAACGCCGCCAAACCCCGAAAGCAGCAAATCCCGTATGTCCCAGCCGACGCAGTACGGTCCTAGAACGCCTAGGTTGTGGATGTGTACGTCTCCGGAGAAATGGGCATCCGCGATTTTCGGCGGGTAAATTCGGGTGATCCAGTATTTGGCTATGACTGTGGACGATAGGTAATTGTTTAAGCCCTGCAGAGAATAGCTCATGTTCGAGTTTTCTTTAACCCGCCAGTCCTCAACGTCCAAGTATTGATCCACCAAGTCTGCTGAGCTTAATAGCGCGGCTAACTCGCGCAAGTCCTGGTGTTGCTTTCTGTAGAGAATGTATGCTTTCGCGGTTCTTGCGTGCCCGTTTTCTATTAGCATGTTCTCAACAATGTCTTGGATCTCCTCAACGGTTGGGACTCCATCTTCTCCGAAACGGTTCCGCAGTTCGCTACCTACCTCATTGCTTATTTTCTTTGCTTGTTCACGGTCTTTTCCGCCAACGGCTTTTGCAGCCTTCCAAACGGCGGTTGTTATACGCTCTTGGTCAAAAGGTTCTAATCTACCATCACGCTTTCTAACAAATTTCAAGCTTTAACCTCTTTGAGAATTTTTTTGAAATCTTCAGGCTCTTCGAATTGCCTGTAAACTGAGGCGAACCGCACGTATGCTACGCGGTCAAGATTCCTCAAATATATCATGAGGAGGTCTCCAATCTCCTGTGAAGAGGCCTCCTCTCTCCCCCGCAGTGTCAGATCCTGTCTAACATGTTCTGCTAACTCGTGAATCTCGTCCATGGTTACGGGTCTCTTTTCGCAGGCTTTCTGGAGACCTCGGACGATCTTGTTTAGGTCGAAGCGTTCAAGTCTGCCGTCCTTTTTTCTCACCATAAGCTCAACGGCTTCGATATACTCGTAAGTGGTGAAGCGTTTTCCGCATTCGGCGCACTCTCTACGTCTCCTAGTGGTGTTTTCCGCCGACTCTCTGGTTTCGAGAGTTCTGAGATTTTCAGATTCGCAGTACGGGCATTTCATAGTGTCCTCTTCCTGAATACAATATCCCTAGTGCCTATAACAAGCGCGGACTCTATAACTAGCGTGTGACAATATAAGTCCTTTTTACACTTATCTGGAAATAGATGGAAGAGCCGCTTCTGTGGAGCATGTTTATGTAGACATAATTGCCGAAAACAAAATGTATCAAAAAGAGTGTTTTTGGGCAAAAGAACCTCAGTTTTGAGTCATCGGAAAAATGCTTAAAACTTTCTTTTCAAAAATGCGGATTTGATGTTGGATGGAGTTGGTCACCTGAAATTTGCTGGATTATATGCTTTAAGAGGTTTCTTTTTGCTTCTTGCCCTTAGAAAAATCGTTATTCCAACCGCTGTAAGCGCGACTGTCGCGGTAGCTAAGAAAATCGAAACTGGATTGTAGGTTTCGGTTGCAGTGTTGTAATGAAAGCCCACGCAAACTGAAATTTCAGAATTGCTCATGGTAATGTTGTAGATGTTCGGTGTTCCCTCAAGCCCTGTCGTGTTGCCTAGAGTCAAATCTGCGACGTACTCTGAGTATGTATTGTTTGCTCCAAGCGTGAGAAGGAGGAAATTGGGGTAATATTGAAACTTCAAATGGCTTTCGAGGCGGCTATTGTTGGTTACCCATTTTTCAAAGGCAACGATATAACCACCGTTTGAGACTTTAGCAATTGTTGGTTGAGAGGCGCCAGTGTCTATTACCTTTACAAAAGCCCAGTTGAGCAGATTTATAGAACTTGCCAGCCTAACTTGGGAATCTCCGCTTGTGATATTTTGGTATACGCCGAAGTAACTCCACATGGGCTCATTCACCATTTTCAACGTATCTAAGCTGCAATTCTTGTCATCTTTCGAGGCATACCTGTAACGTTGTGCGTTCGTCACATTTGCAAGAAGGTTCACTATTTCCTGTTCTGTCAAGTCATCATCTTCGATTTCGTTGTAGAAAATCAATTCTCCAGCCTCATCCGATGCGGCTCCTTCAGAAAACAAATAATACGTCACTACCACGCATGGCTTGTCGTTTGGCGAAACAAGGTACGTGAAGGTTGGATTGCCGAATGAAGTTGAGCCTTTATGCGTCGTGATGTTTAAGCGCGTGAAGTTGTTTGCGGATGAGTTGTAAAGAAATATTCTCGATGAAGTCCAGTCTGTTGATGGGCTTGCCTCGGCAAGATTCCCCTCTTGCAAGACATACCCGTTTCCACCAATTTGTTCGTAGTCCCTGTCGCCAATATGTCCTTTCACGCCCATTGATGTCAGATTATTGTTATAGTCAGGCATGTCTGAGACGTTTCCCCAAGCCATGTTCTGTGGCGTGTCTAGAGGGATTGTCAACCAGCCTGTGGCTGCTTTGTCTTTGGATATTGTTTTGATGAAACCCAAGTTAACAGTTTGAAGATTTGCGAAGAGCAAAGAAGCCACAATCATGGCTGCGATGGCTTTCATCGTTATCATATAACTTCGTGTTTGCCCTAGCTAAAAATCTTCGTGGAGCTAAAATCTATAAGAATAATCTGTAAGACAATGTCACTCTATTCTCTCATGCATTCTTCTCCGTAGAACCTGCTGTATGGCTTTACGTCTCATTCGTGGAAGTTGCAAACGCCAAATCTGTCAAGGGAAATGGTGTCTCTTTTTGGCAATATTCTAGTCTAAAAACTAGCGTGTGCAAGGTAGTGGATTGGTGCAAGTTCTTTTGACGAATGCTTACTGCTCTGGTGTCGGTGGTTCTTTCCATTTTTCTATGAGCAGTTTGTTGTCTCCAAGTTTGAAAGAGACTCTTACGAATATTGAGTCAGCGCCTTTGAATGGGAACATGCTGTCTTCAGCAAGATCCTTTGGCAAGTAGATTAGGAATTTGCCGTCTTTCCTTCTGAATAGGCGTCCTCTTCCTTCATTAACCATATATCAGTATTCTCCATTGATACATAATTCAAAAATTGGTTTGGTGTCACTCTGCATTTAAGCTTTGTTGTTCTCGGGTATGGCAAAAAAGTCGAATTTCGATATACCGCCTAAACTCTAGGGAGCTTTTACCTGACACTTAAAACTACAAACATAAGGTTCAGGGCAAGACAAGTTCTAAAAGATGAAACAACAAATTCAAAGTCTAGAAAGCGACAGCGAAGAAACTCAAAAGTCTAAGTAAAATAGTGTGGTTATGGCTTCTTGCTTTTCGGCTTATTTACGCTTAACTCCTTGACTCGCGCTTCTATGAACTCCGTTACTTTTTCTTGGCTGTAATCTTTTTCCTTTGCTTGTCTTGCCAGTTGATTTTTGATGGCTTTGAGAACTTTTCGCATGTCAAATGGCTTAATTATGTAGGCGTCTGCACCCTTGTTTACTGCTTCTATCGCGTTTTGCAGCGTTGGATAACCCGTAATGATTATCTTTCGCATTTTAGGCGTTGTCTCTCTCACTTTTGTGAGAAGCTTTATTCCATCCATGTCTGGAAGTCGAATGTCTATCAGGGCTAGGTTGTAAAAACTTTTCTTCGTTTTTTCTATGGCTTTTTTCGCTGTGCCTACGGATTCTGCTGTGTATCCTTCGTCTTCGAGTATAGCTGTCAGCATTTTTCTTATGTTTTCGTCGTCGTCAATAACGAGTATTCTGGGGTTGTCACCCATGCTTTTTCACCTCCTTTTTCAAATGTTTTCGGTAAAGTTGGGATGGTAATTGTGAATGTTGTTCCCTTCCTCGGGACGCTTTTTACAGAAATTGTGCCACCGTGCGCATTGATTATGCGTTTGCAGAGAGGCAGACCGAATCCCATTCCTTTTGCTTTAGTCGTGAAAAGCGGACTCCAAAGCTTCTTCATTGTTTCTTTTGACATTCCTGTTCCAGTGTCTGAAAAACTGAACTTGACGGTGCCATCTGTTTCCTTGGTTTTTATTGTTAGTGTTCCACCATTGGGCATGGCGTCGATGGCGTTCTTGACTACGTTGGCAAAAGCTCTCTCCAGTTTTTCAGCATCAACCTTAATTTTCGGATTGCTCTGGCTTAAATCTTTAACCTTAATGTTTTTCGGAATACGAATCAAGGAAAGCGTGTCGGCTATTATTGCTTTTGGAGTACATGCTGTCAAGTCGAGAATTATCTCTCGCGAATACTCTAGAAGATCGTTTATGATTTTGTTTGAATGTGCTACATCCTTCTCTATGAGTTCGATCATTTCAGAGATTTTTTCATCAGTGTTTGCTAGATGCTTTTTTATGTAGTACGTTGCGCCAGCCATTCCTGTCAGCGGGTTGCGAAGGTCATGTCCAACCATTCCTGCCAGTTCGCCTATGACCGCAAGCCTCTGTGTTTTGAGCAGTTTATCTTGGGATTCCTCCAACTCTCTAGTCCTCTCATTCACCTTTTGCTCAAGCTGCTCCGCGTACACCTCGAGCTGTTTCCTAGCGTCCCTTAGACTGTCAATGAGTTGCCCGTTTTCAATGGCTATCGCGGCTTGATGTAAGAAAAGCTCTAATGGTATGAGAACGTCTCTAGTCGGCTTTCGTCCATCTACCGGATCATCCATGCTCAGTATGCCCACAACTTTTCCGTCAGGTGTTCGAAGCGGAGTATATAGCATGTCCTGAGGATGCCAATTGACCATCTTTTCTCTCGGTAACCTGCTTGGAACGCCCGTACGCATGGTTGCGTCTTCCAATGAGGTTCCATGAGGGACCTTGTGAACGTGTTCCCGAATCCACGGGTCACTCCATGGGAGATAGTAAAACTCGCCTATCTTGAACCTCTCGAACCTAGGACCCAAGCGTTCCTTCCAGACACGTCCAGGGGCTCTTCTTTTCCGCAAGAGTTGGTTTTCTTTTTTGGTCAAGCCTACTGTGACAAGGGCTTTTCCTTCCAAGTTTTGGTCTCTTAAAGAGATTATAACTCGTCTCCACCCGAAGTTGCGGATGGCATTTGCGACTGCTTTTAATCTTTGTCGCATATTCTTGGTTTGCATTATTTTTGCAGTGCTATCCATTAGATACTCTAGTCCTTCGGAGAGTTTTTTAAGCTGGTTTTGTCTTCTCAAGTTGCTTATGGCGATGGCCGCATGTGAAGTCAATATTTCAAGCAGTTTTCTATCCTCTTCATCGAAGGCTGCGAGTCGATCGCTTTCTACGTTTAGAACACCTAAAACCTCGTTATCCCGTTTGATTGGCACAGCAAGTTCCGATAGGTTTCCCTTTAATCCAGCATCCAGGTATGCCTTTTCCTTTCTAACGTCTGGAACAAAGACAGGCTTTCCTGTTCTTGCTGCCTTGACAGTTACGCCTTTCTTGCCATCCAACTGAAAGTTGCAGAGAATTGTGTTCGGTAGTCCGCGAGCGGCAACTGTTCTGAGCGTTTTTCCTTCGACTACGAGTATGGCGGCGGTCTTGTATCCTAGAGTTTTTTCTGCAGCGTCCAGTGTTAACTTGTAGATTTCTTCCATGCTCTTTGCAATGTTGAGGCTTTGGCCGTGCGCATTTAGCGCCGATAGCCTTTCCTCAAAGCGGGTGCTTTCTTCTTCAATCCGTTTGCGTTCAGTAATGTCGCGTGCTTGGGATACTGTGCGCATCTTTCCGTGTCTGTCTCGGATGCATGAGGACCTAAGCTCGACATTCTTAACCTTGCCATTTTTTTGACGAATTTCAATCTCGTAGTGAGGGGGCGGATATTCTCCTCTGATTCGGCGTGTATACCTATCTTGAACCAGAGACAAGCTATGGCCGGAGAGCAACTTTCTGAAGTCGTGACCAACGAGTTCCTTTTTTGAATATCCGAACAGTCGTTCACTTTGTTTATTTGCGTATATAATGTGGAAGTTGTCGTCAATAATCCCAATAGCATCGGGTGAGTTTTCAACAACAGAACGGAAACGATCTTCACTTTCACGCAACGCGTCCTCGGCTCTTTTGCGTTCTGTCACGTCGGTCACTGCACCAAATTCGCCGACTATTTCTCCACTTTCAATCATCGGTATGCTTGCAAACTCTCCAACCAAATATTCGCCAGATTTTGAGAGGATGCGCAGTTGGTACAGTGGCTGTGATTCTCCTTTTAGAGTCCTCTTTAATGATTTAACGGCAAATGGCAGATCATCGGGATGGACGATACGTGTAAAAGTTTTGCCTATCCATTCGTCGCATGACCAGCCGGTGAATCTTTCGAAGGCTGGATTTAATGATGTTATGGTTCCATCAGCAGAAAGTGTGTATATGACTACTGGTGCTGTCTCAACAACATTGCGATAGCGCATTTCGCTTTTGTGCAGTGATTCTTCCATCTTTTTCTGTTCGGTGATGTTAATTGCCATTTCAGCCAGAACATATTTGCCTCCCAACCACTTGATAGGGTTGTAAATGCGTTTGTACCAGTGCCCGTTTCTAGGATTTTGAAATTCCTCAGTGAAGCCTCTTCGAGCTTTCAAGTTTTCTCTGCTTTGGCAGTAGGGGCAGGGGGCATCCAGTTCATAGAAGACCGTGTGGCATTTCTTACCTGCAATACTTTTGCCAAACAACTCTATTGCTTTTTTGTTGGCGAAGAGTATTTCGCAGGTTTTCGGATCAGCAATATATGTTATTTCGTTTATTCCGTCAGCAAGAGCATGCATCATTTCCGAAACGTGATTGCGGGTTTCATTTTCATCCCACGTTTTAGGGTTTCTACGTGGTTTCATCGTACACTGCATTCTCCTTTCTGGATTATGCGCTTCTGCACTTTGCTCACACTTGTTAAGAAGTCCCAGTCTGCTCCATTTTCAAAATGTAAACCCAGTTTTTCATAGAGGCTTTTGATGATGAGTTTTTCGAGATATAAGGCTCCGGATCCGAAAATTCCTTCTAAAGCCTTTGCAAATTCTGTCAGGCTTTCCGGAATCTGTTCTTTGCTTACTTTGAAACAAGTTTCCAAGTGAAAGAATATGGCTTGCTTAGGTGTATCTCCAAGCGAAGATAAGCTTTCCTCAACCGCGATTAGAAGTTTTTTGTTGAAACTGTCTGATGGCAAATAATAGTTCCCTCGGGGACGTATCTGTTTTACAATGGAACTCGACAGTGCATTGATAAATGATTTGTGAAATTCGAATATGAATCCGTACGCAATACATGATTCTGATTCGGACTAAGCCTTTGAAGCAGCAGTCTTCTTCTTTTTTCCAAAGGAACACTCTCTGGCTGCCACCACATAGCCGACAAATGAAAAATCCTTATTCTCGTTCCAATCAAGAGGCTGTCCAAGTCGTTCGTACAGTTTTCTCATAATAAGTATCTCTAGAAATTTGGCTCCAAGACCAAAGATTTTTTCGATTCCATCATCAAAATCTTCCAGGCGGTTGGGTATCTCGTTTTTTGTTATCTTGAATTTTCCCTCGAGATGGAAGTATATTGCTTGCTTGACTGAGTCTCCGAGAGAAGACAAAGCGTCATCTACGGCCTCAAGTAGAAGCTTATCGAAAGCTTTCCTCGGCAAACTATATACTCCTAGCAAAGTTTTAAGGGTAGCTTTTACCTCAGATGATTGTAATAAATCATTTATGAATTTTTAGGTTTAATTTCTAATGAGGCTAGTTTTGAGTTTAAATCTGAGTCAGAACCTTAAGCACGGATTATTCTAAAACGGTTAAAATCTGTTGCCAATTCTGCTAATTCGCTCGCTAACCAAGCCTAATTCTTTCGCGTAATCCATCAGTGCCATCCGTAATGTTTCGCTCTCGCTAGTTCCAAGTCTTCTGGCTAACTCGCTAAGAATTTCCTTTTGCTCCTTGCTCAGAACTACTTTCGCTATACATTTCCTAGGCGTTCCATTTCACCTTTTTGAGTTTTACCCATCGTGTTGGCCAACAGGCAGCCCCGTGCATGGAGCCTCATGTTGTTCAATTCGCCTTTTCATTTTCCTCGTATATTAGTTGGGTGTTAGTTGTGAGAGGATGGACAGAAAATGACATGGGAAGAAACGCAGGATTTGATTCGTAGCGGACATCGAAACCCAGAAGAATTCCGTCCCGGTAGTTTGAGAACCTTCGTGTTAAGCGAGGATGAAGGAATCAAAGCCATCATCGGCAAGCCGAAGGGTAAAAACATTATGGAAGTGCAGAGCTACCTTTTCAGCAAAGATAAAGGCTGGACTGTTGACAAGGCGAAGGCATGGTTTGAAACTCACAGCAAAAGCGAAGCGAAGCATCTACGCCATGGCGCTGCTTTGTCCTTACCTGTTTTGGAAAAGATTGTTGACAAACCACTTCGAATTCGCGGCATAGCCATTACCTCTGGCATGAGCCGTAACTCTAACATTTACACGCCTGACGAACTGCAAGCCTTCGCAGACAGACTTGTTTCTGCTCCAGTCTACATCGAACATGTTGCCGTGCCGAACTCTATTGGAAAAATAGTCAAAACCGACTGGGATGGACAGAACCTTTGGTACGAAGCCGAAATCTATGATGAGGAAACCGCTGAAAAAATACGAAAAGGCTTAATCAAACACGTGAGCGTCGGAGCCGACTATGAACAAATAGATGTCTTGGATGGAAAAATCCCGCATGGCTTACGCAACGCTGAACTAAGCCTCGTAGCTGTGCCCGGCATACCTGAAACAAACGTGCAGATCATAGAGAAATTGAACGTGAAAGAGCAAGCTTTCGAGCCGATAATCGCAGGCGAATACGTCCTCGGCTTCTATCAGGATTCTAACGCGTTTATGCCTGAACATTTCAGCACATTGTGGCTTGACAAGGAAAACGGCGTCTTAGCTGTTGCTGGAAGACTGCGAGCTGAACCTGCGACTCAAAGGTTTCAAAGCATCTTCTTTGCCAAAGAGAAAATGTGGGATGAAAACAAGATTCGCGACTGGCTTCTTGCGCATCCGCATTACATGGCACCAGCAAATACGAGCGTTTTGTCGCGGACAACTCTAAGCGAGCATGATGAAAGGGATAGGAAAAGGGTTGTGGAGCGCGTTTGGACGCGTAAGTACGTTAACGATCTTCCCGATTCAGTCTTTGCCACGGTATACAATGAAGACGGCGAAGTTGTGAGAAAGTTTCCACATCATAGCGCCGATGGCAAAATCGACCTAACACATCTGAGAAACGCAAATTCTCGACTGCCTCAAACCGAAATTCCAGCGGAACAGAAACAAAAAGCATTGAAACACTTAGCCACTCACAATAAGACTTTGGGCATAGGCACTTCGCCTGAAGAAGAAAAACTCCTTGCGGCGGAAGGAGAGGACAACAGCGCCTCAGTTAAGTTGGAGTCCACTCCTGAGCCCAGCATTGATGAGCTTATCGCAAGCGTTGAAGATGCTGTCGGGCAGATCAACGACTTTGTTGATGCCTTAGCAGTTCGTGTTGATAAACTTGAAAAAGCTGCTGGAAAAGCAACAGCGGAAGGAAGCATCGTTGAAAGCATCGTGAAAAATCCGAAAACTGCGATTTCAGTTGAAGAAGCAGTGCGCATGATTCAGAATGTTTTGCCAAACCTAACTGTTGAGAGAAGCTGGGGTTTTGGACCGCAAAGGCTCTGCCAAGAACTGCGCGGCGTAGTCTTGAAACTTCGTGAGAAGGGTGAAAGAGAATGAACAGCCAAGATAAGCATCCTTACGATATTGCCAAGGAAAAGGTTCTTTCAAACGAATTGTTGACCAAATGGCTCATCGAATTGGAGGAGCGGCTTCGAAAACTGGAGCTTTCATTGTCACCTCGTGTGACGTGGGGAGTAAGTCAGGCTGAACTGGCTGAAACCGAAAAACAAAGTGAGGAGTGATTTTCATGGCTGATAACACCGGAAAAACTTGGATGAGCATAGGCGAAACTGACGACCCAAACGCCTCAATTGAAACTTTCACCGCTGGAGCAGCGGTAACCAAAGGCGATCCAGTATACCTGAGCGCTGACGATACCGTTAGCCCAGCAACTTCCGCTCAAGACTGCGCAGGCATAGCTGCGAAGACAATAGCGTCTGGACAACCATGCCCCGTGATTATCAGAGGCAGAGTCAAAGTCAAGGTTGGCGGAGCCGTAACTCGCGGAAAAGCCGTTTACGGTGCAGACGCAAGCAAAAGAGTGCTGGCGTTGGCTGACATCAACGAAGCAGGCACTTCAACAATATCTTGGACGAGAAAGCTCGGAATAGCAGTTGAATCTGCCTCTGCTGCAGACGACCTCATCTTCATTTACGTGGAGAAGTGACCTGCATGAAGCCTAAACTTTTTGAGAGCCTAATGCAGCGTGACGGCGAGTTTAAACAATCCATGGAAAGTCTAAGGCAGAAAGCGTTTGTGCACCCATTCTTAAAGCGATACTGCGATGTCGGCGTTAGAGAAGGCTTGTTCAGCGACATGGCGAACGCTTTGGGACGAATGCACGACACGCTCGTGGAAGCGGCTTATCCCGAGATGATAGGCAGAAACATCACGACTGTACGCACAACAACCGAAACCATGGAGCGTTTTCCGCTTGACGAAAAGGCTGTTGCTTACCGCTATGCTGAAGGCGCTGTCACTAGGCTAAGTGGAAAGAAAGCAAGCACAATAGACGTGTACACCAACATCTTAGCAGAAGCCTCTGAGGAATGGACACGCGAGTTCCTAGAAGACGCCACGTGGAACGTCATGGACAACATGGTTGAAAAAGTCGGCAGAGCCCTAGGCGAAGAGGAAACAAACAGGATAGTGTCGCTGTACGGAGCCATCGCAGATTCTGACTTAGCAGGCGGAGCACCAATAAATCAAGGCGGAGCAGCAATGAACTGGACGGCTGTGCTGAAGCTTCACAACGCAGTTAGAGGCGAGAACTGGCGTCCAACAGTGCTGGTAGTGAACGAGACACAGCTGCATCAGCTTCTGAGCGACGACAAATTCATCCACGCGCAGTATTTGCCTGCTGGACAAACTGACATAGCGCAGGGAATCGTCACAAGCGTTCTGGGCATGAACGTGCAAGCAAGTACTCTTGTGCCTAATGGAACAGCTTATGCCATAGACACGCGTGTTGCTGCGGTTATGCTTCTGCGAAGGGACGTGACTGTTGAAGACTGGGAAGATGCTAAAACTTGCGAGTTCGGTGTCAGAGCGACAACCCGTTTCGGTCTAGGCGTGCTAAGAAGCAAGGCTGTTGCCAAGTTGACAAACATTAGCACTTCACTGTAGACTTAAACATGCTTGCTTGGGGGCGCAATATGCCAAAGTTTGAAGGACAATGCGCGGAATGCGGAGCACTTCACCATTCAGATCGCAAAGATGATACTGCCATTTGCGATTGCTGGCGTCGTTGCCCCCTATGCGGAGAAGAAATGCAACCGTACACGCCTGACTTAACGCCTAACAGTTACGGCAGGGATGGCAAACGAGAATTCACGGTTCTGATGGTTTGTCAGCGTCATTCTCCCCCTTTTTACAGCACTAAAAAACCCGTAGAGGTTGTTTGCACATGAGACATTTGCACGAAAGACTACGTTTGGCAAAAATAGTGTTAAGCGAGCTTCGGAAGCGTCCTCTATGCAGGACAGAGCTTGAGAAAAGAACAGTTACGAAATTTGGCACTCACGCCACCTTTGAAGGCATGTTTCGCTATCTTGTCCAAGGCGGTTATGTGCAGAAGAGCGAGCAGAAACACCGCGCCTCGTACGTAATTACGGAAAAAGGAGCAAAGTTTCTGGAGGGTCTTTGATTGAACAATGTCCTGAAGCGTTTAGTTGAAGCATTTTCAGTTAAAACTCGAAGTGGATATGCTTTTCCGCAGGGCGCCACGGTTTATGAAACTCCAAGCATTCCATTAGCGGATGCCATAAAGCTCTACGAAAGAGACGCAACATGCAAAGCAAGTGTTGATCTATTGGCGGCTTCTGCTGTGGGAATGGGGTTCTACACTACTGTCAGCGCAAACTACGACAAAGCTGGCGATGCAAAACGCGTTGTTGATCAATTCAGTGAAAATGTCAACTTGGACGCTTTGCTTTCAGATATGGCACGTGTGCTCATCGCTTGTGGGAACGACTTTTGGCTCAAGATCACGCCCGAAAGACTTGCTGACTTGCATAGGCTTCCGGTGGACTCTGTGGAACGTATTGAACACAGATTATTGCAGGACAGCGGCTTGAAAATCCCTTACAAGCTTGAAGGTTACAAGTTGCGGTATAGTTATGGCGGCGAAACTCTTGAACCCGCGGCAGTAATCCACTGGCGAATGAATTGTATCGGCTTGTCTGGTTTCGGAACAGGCGTCCTGCAGGTTTTGCTGCACTCTCTCGTCTTGCAGTCTGACAGGCGACCTTCATATGCTTGGATGAAAGCCAAAATAGAGCGCATAATGCCTAAAATCTTCGAGAAATACGCTGGACCTGACGTTCTTGCTTTGTTGGAGAAGGCGGATGAGGCAACAATCGAAAAGTTTGAAAAAGCAATCAAAAACCGCAGCGAAGAAGGCGCATGGCTATTCTACACTGGCAAAGGCGACATAAAACCCGTAATGCTTGATCCACGGGCACGCTTTGAATATTACGTTGACCATTTGATAAACCAGTTTTACCTCGGATGCGAAACGCCTTTGCCACGCTTGTTCAGCACGCCAGGCTTCACAGAAGCCTCAGCAAAAGCCGC
>DATBWI010000031.1:0-4302 GCA_036514855.1 Bathyarchaeia archaeon
AGTTAAAGTGATGAGAGAAGCAATCCTAAGCAAACTTGGACAGGTGTCACCAATTGACTGAAAGGGCTGAAGCCATATGCCATGGAGCCGCCACAATAATAAATGCGATAGCTATGGGCAAAGGAGCAGCCTTTGGCGTAGATTTATGGACTAAAGCTGAAGTCAAGTTGACAGATGAGCCCGGCATCATCACAGGCAAAATTGCTTCAGACCCAACTGAAAACTCTGCCGTAATCGAAAAAACAGTGAGAAGAGTTTTTGAACATTTCAACGTGGAGAAAAGGTTTGGTGCAAAAGTGAAAACCTCTTCCAACATTCCGATAGCGAGAGGTTTGAAAAGCAGCAGTGTAGCGACGAATGCTATAGCATTAGCCACTGTTGCAGCCTTGAATAAACGCTTAGATGATTTGACGATAGTGAAGCTGGGAGTGGATGGAGCCGTTGATGCGAAAGTTACGATAACTGGCGCCTTTGATGATGCTTGTGCTGCTTATTTTGGCGACATCGTAATTACAGACAATGTGAAAAGAAGGATTGTCAAACGCTTCGAAATTTCAGATTCAGCGGTTTTGTTTCATATCCCCGCACAGAAGACGTACACAGTTAATTCTGACGTTAAGAGGATGCAAGGAGTGGCGTCGCTTGTTAAAATCGCCTACAAAGAGGTGTTGAAAGGGAATTATTGGTCAGCTCTAACTCTTAATGGTCTGATCTATTCGTCAGCTTTGGGCTATAATCCATCAATAGCCTTGGACGCTTTGATGGCTGGAGCGTTGGCTGCAGGATTGTCAGGCAAAGGTCCCGCAGTCACTGCCGTAGTCCCAAGTGCAAAGGTTGACGCGGTGAAGGATGCTTGGCAAGCCTATGAGGGCGAAATCCTGCAAGCCCGAGTGAATCATGAACAAGCTAAGGTTTTGGGCTGATTAGGATGACGGATGTTGTTATTCGACAGTCTAAAAGTCTGAGTGGCGAAGTTTGTGCGCCTCCTTCAAAAGCTTACACGCATAGGATGCTAATAGCTGGGTTATTGTCTGAGGGAACTACAGAAATATCGACCCCTCTGGTTTCAAACGATACGCAAGCAACAGTGCGGGCAATCAAGGCGTTTGGAGCAACAGTGGTATTGCAGAGAGATTGCTGGAGTGTTAAGGGAGTAGCACCGCTTAGAACTCCTGAAGGCACGGTTGATTGCGGAGAATCGGGGGCGACCCTGCGTTTCATGATACCCGTATCTGCTCTAGCGCCAAAATCATCAATCTTCACTCTGGGAACTTCTCTGGAAAAGAGACCATTAACGCCTCTTCTTCAAAGCCTCAAAAAGCTCGGAGTGAAATCAACCTTCCAAAGAAGTGAGAAGGGTTCATCGGTGAAGGTTCAAGGCGGAAACATCAAAGGAGGAAAAACGAGCATTAGGGGAGACATAAGCTCACAATTTGTCTCCGGACTATTATTCGCATGTCCAATGGCGAGGCAAGACACGGAAATCACGGTTACGACGCCTCTTGAATCCAAAAGCTACGTTCAAATGACTGAAGAAATTTTGGAAAAACACGGCGCCAAAGTGTTTGTGTCAAAAGATTTTAGGCAGTTGCGCATTCCGTCTGGGCAAAAGTACAGTCCATACAGTCATGAAGTTCCCGGAGACTTTTCTTCCGCAGCCTTTCTCCTAGCAGCCGCAGCCATAACGTCTTCAAAGATAAGAGTTAAAAACCTTAACTGTCGCACGGCGCAGGGAGACAAAGCAATAGTGGATATACTTGAGAAGATGGGCGCAAAAGTGAAAGCGGCTGATGCCTTTGTGGAAGTGGAGGGAAAACAGCTTAACGCTGTTGCCATTGACGCTAGGGACATACCTGACCTTGTTCCAGTCTGCGCAGTTCTCGCATGCTATTCAAAAGGCACCTCTAGAATATGCAATGCGAAAAGGCTCATACACAAAGAATCAAATAGACTATTGACCCTTTATGTGGAATTGAAAAAGATGGGAGCAGATATCGCTGTGGATAAAGATAGCCTAACAATCAAAGGCTTGTGCCCTATGCATGGAGCAGTCATAGACCCACATAACGATCATCGAATTGCGATGGCATGCACCGTGGCTGCTTTAGGCGCAAGTGGCGAAACGAAAATTCAAAATTCTGAATGTGTAGAAAAATCGTATCCAACATTCTTTGAAGATTTGCGTTCGTTAGGAGTGGAAGCTGTTGGCGGGCAATTCGATAGGTAAAGAATTTGTTGTAACCTCTTTCGGAGAAAGCCACGGCAAATGCGTAGGAGTTGTCGTGGATGGTTGCCCAGCAGGTCTCCATCTTTCCGAAAAAGACATTCAAGCGGAATTGGACAAGAGGATTCCACGTCACTCCAAGATTGTTTCTGCAAGAATTGAGAAGGATGTTGCCGAGATTCTCTCCGGAATCTTTGACGGCGTCACGACAGCAGCCCCAATCTGTATCATTGTAGGGAATAAGGAGGCTGTTTCAATCGAGTACGATGTGGTTAAGGATACGCCTAGACCAGGGCATGCTGATTACACTGCGCGAATAAAGTACGGAGGCTTTAATGATTACAGAGGTGGAGGACGCTTTTCAGGAAGAGTCACAGTGGCATTGGTGATGGCGGGCGCCATAGCTAAAAAACTTCTAAACCATTTCAACATCGAAGTCTTAGCTTACACTAAAGCTGTAGGCAAGGTTAGAATGAGTAAGACCCTTGCTCTCGAAGAAATTCGCAGAAACACGTACGAAAATGCTGTTAGATGCCCTGACCTGCCAATTGCAAAACAGATGGAAGAGGCGGTTTTGAAGGCGAAAAGCGAAGGCGACAGCCTCGGCGGAATAGTCGAATGCATTGCCTTGAACGTTCCGGCTGGAGTAGGTGACCCTTTCTTTGATGCTTTGGATGCGGATATTGCAAAGATGCTATTTGATGTGCCAGCTGTCAAAGGAGTCGAGTTTGGAGCAGGATTCAAAGCCGCTGAATTGAAAGGTTCCGAAAATAATGATGCGTACGCCATGCGAAATGGAAAAGTCGTAGCGCTGACGAATAATGCGGGAGGAGTTTTGGGCGGAATATCGTCTGGAATGCCCATTATAGTGAGAACTGCAATAAAACCGACGCCCTCTATCCGGAAAGAGCAAAGGACTGTTGACCTGTCAAAGATGAAAGAAGCGACTATTCAGGTTAAAGGGAGACACGACCCATGCATCGTACCCAAGGCAGTTGCAGTTGTCGAATCCGCGGTGGCAATAGTTCTGGCGGATCATATGCTTCGCGCAGGCATTATGCCAAAAGTTTTGCCGGAGCGAAAATAGGTATTCGGTTCACCAAAGCAATTACGTTGATGTACACAATTGTACAGATAAGCCTTAAATAAGACGCAGAAGTACACTATTTCGATGCAAAATGAGGAATCGCCTTTGGCTCTAAGCCTCTAACTCAAAAAACCCAATTATCTAAAAAGCATTCTACTCCGAAATTCAAGAAATTTCCGCTCAAATTCTCCCCGCTTGAAGTCTTCTCAAAATTATACAATCACTTTGACAATGCCTACATTCTCGAGTCAGTTGAAGGACCAAAAAAGCTGGCGCAATACTCGTTTATAGGATTTGATCCTAAAGCGACTATTTGCACAAAAAACGGCGAAGTCATCGTTCACGACAAACACACAGGCGAGGAGGCAAGGGACAAAACTTCTGACCCATTACATGCGATTAAAGGAATCGTTGGCAACGAGCGAGTCTCCTATAAGGGATCTAGACTTATCGGCGGAGCTGTAGGGTACATCTCTTACGACGCAATTCGCTATTGGGAAAGACTTCCTAAAAGAACCGTTGACGACTTAGGCTTTCCAGACGTTGAAATGGGAATTTTCGATGACGGCATCGCATTTGACCATGAAAGGGGTCAGGCGGTTTATTATTATTTGAGCGAAAATCGTTTTGCAGACTTGCTTAGTCTGATGGAAGAGGAAAACGAGACATTAGACCATCTATCTTACAAACAGCCAAAATCGAATACACCAAAAGAAGACTTCGAGGAAGCGGTAACTAGAGCCAAAGAATACGTGGCTTCCGGCGACATTTTCCAAGTTGTCCTTTCAAAACGCTACGATTTCAATATCAAAGGCAATTTGGTAGATTTTTATCAATCTCTGCGAATGATAAATCCTTCTCCATACATGTACTTCCTGAAGATGGGTGACCGAAAAATCATCGGCTCAAGCCCAGAAATGCTTGCAAGAGTTGACAACAGAATTGTTGAAACATTCCCGATAGCGGGCACAAGACCCTGCACCAAAAACCC
>DATBWI010000032.1:0-18269 GCA_036514855.1 Bathyarchaeia archaeon
GAAATAGACCAGCACGCGCCATCACACGCAATAATTGCTTCAAACACTTCTTCAATAAGCATCACAGCACTCGCCTCAGCAACAAATCGCCCAGAAAAAGTCTGCGGAATGCACTTCTTCAACCCACCACAACTAATGAAACTCGTTGAAGTCGTTAAAGGCGCAAAAACTTCAGAAGAAACCATAAACACAGTGCTAGATGTCTCACACAGGATGGGCAAAGAAACCGTTCTAGTGAAAAAGGACACGCCGGGATTCATTGTAAACCGCATTTTAATTCCAGCCCTAAACGAGGCAGTTGCGCTGCACTGGGAAGGCATAGCAGACAGAGACGACATCGACAAGGCTGTAAAGCTTGGGCTTAACTGGCCAATGGGACCGCTTCTGCTTTTAGATCATATAGGTGTGGACACGACGTTGGCTATTATGGAAGTTTTGGAGAAGGAGCTTGATCCAAAGTTTCATCCATGCCCAGAACTTAAGGAGATGGTTGAGGCGCAGTTGCTTGGGAGAAAGAGTGGAAAAGGATTTTACGATTGGACACAGAAATAGAAAGAGGGCTAAACGATGGAGTTTAGGCATATAGTTTACGAGAAAAGCGAAGCCGTAGCCACGATCATCATTAACAGACCGGATGTGTTAAACGCTATCAATAAGGAAGTCATTCACGAAGTTTTGCAGGCTCTGCAAGACACACAGAACGACGAAAACGTTCGTGTTGTTATATTGACTGGCGCAGGCGAAAAAGCGTTCTCTGCAGGTGCAGACATAAAAGCCATGAAAGGAATAAACGCGTTAAAGGCGAGAGACCTTTCGCTTATGGGTGGAAAACTCTGCGATACGCTGGAAAACTTGGAGAAACCCGTCATTGCAGCAATAAATGGTTATGCGTTAGGCGGAGGCTTGGAAGTGGCGATGGCATGCGATCTGCGCATAGCCTCGGAAAATGTGCGTTTGGGACAGACAGAAATCAACATTGGGCTTATTCCAGCATGGGGCGGAACTCAACGGCTCACACGGCTAATAGGCAAGACGAAGGCGAAGGAACTTGTCTTCACTGGAAAGATAATTGACGCAAAAACTGCCGAGCAAATAGGCTTGGTGAACATGGTTGTCCCAGCGGATAGGTTTAGAGAAACCGTTAGGCAGTTCGCCGCTGAACTTGCGTCAAAAGCTCCGGTTGCTCTCAAATTGGCTAAGGCTCTAATAAACAAGGGTGAAGACGCTAGTTTGGATGCTGCGTTGGCGCTTGAACGTGAAGGCGTCGGCGTTGTAGGCTCAACAGAAGACTTGCAAGAAGGAGTCTCAGCCTTTATAGAAAAACGAAAACCTAAGTTTAAAGGCAAATAGATTTGAGCCTAGCTATGCCTTTTTAGCTTGCGGTTGAGGTGGGTTCTTCTCGTTCTCAAGTATTGCCTTTAATATTTCCCGAAATACTTTCATCTCGGAAACGTTCACGACGGGAATTTGGAAGCTCTTGTCAATCTCGTAAATCTTCTGATACTTTGGAAACTTTTGGTAGCAAATCTGGCTTATGGGAAATTCACGCTTTTTCAATTCATGTTCGAAGGACTTTTCGTAGACTTCTAGGCATAGGAGGTAGCCGTCTATCCAGTAAAGCCTGTTTACGCCGTATGTTGCGGAGCACCATGCCATGTCCTCTACTAGCCTCTTATCGAGACCTAGAATTGTTACTTTTCTTGTTGGGGCGATTTCAACGTCCATGAGTCTTCACTCTTTAAATGAAGTGTTTAACACCTCTTTAACTCTATTGCTGATTATTGGGCCTAGCCCGTAGACAGTCTTGTGCCATTCATCCACATTTATCAAAGCGTTCAGGGGAGTTTGATAGGATTTGAGAATGGCTGTGGCTTTTTCACGTCCAATGCTTGGCAAGCTTGCGATAAAATAAATTTGCGCGTCGCTTAGGGTTTCGCATTTCTTCATTGGATGAACTGTTGGCGTTCTCTTTTCTACGATTTGTTCTTGGCGTGCTGCCACGTAGAGGAAGTCGATGGTTTCTTTGTAAGAGGTCGTGTTTACTATGGCTATTCCGTTTTTTGCCAGGTTGAACATTGCTCCCCAGACGGAAACGGGCTGGATGTGGCTGAACCTGTAGATTATTGGAAGATAGCCTTCTAAAACTATTAGCGCCTTCGGATACGCCTCTTTCAGCCTGAACAACTGCTCAAACAGATAGCGCCGCGTTAATGTGTAAACGAAGTCTTGAACTGTTTTTCTTTCTACTGCGCAGATGTCGGATACAATGTAGTCTCCTTTTTCTAGCATCTCAATCTGGACGTTGGCACCGTGTTCTCTTAAGCCTTTAACGATTTTTGGCGCAGTGTTTGCTTCTCGGCTGTCAATGATGATTGTTGGCTGTGGCTCTTGCTCGGTTGCTTTTTTTTCTTTCAGGTAGGGGATTAGGGTTTCGGTTCCTGACATGCTTTCAACTCCGTGCCTTGTGTTTTGCAATAATGAGAAATTGGCTTCTTGCTGATAAAACTTGAGTTTAGACTGTAAGCCAATGAAAATATGTGGGGTTTATATAAAAAAGAGAGGGTAGACGCTTATGGTCCTTTTTTCGTGATTTCTTTTATGACTCCGGCGGCGACTGTTGTGCCCATGTCTCTGACTGCAAATCTTCCAAGTTCTGGAAACTCTGTGTAGGGCTCGACTGATATTGGATGCAGAGGCTCCATTCTCACGACTGCGGCGTCTCCTGTCTTTAAGAAGCTTGGCTTCTCTTCCACAACCTGTCCGGATCGTGGATCGATTTTCCTTATCAGCTCAGTGAATTTGCATGCAACCTGTCCCGTGTGATAGTGCAGAACTGGCGTGTAACCAGCCGCTACGGCGGTTGGGTGGTAGATGACAATTATTTGTCCAATGAATTCTTTAACGACTGTTGGCGGATTGTTGAGGTGTCCGGCAACGTCTCCGCGGTGTATGTCTGCTTTGCCTACGCCCCTGATGTTGAAGCCGATGTTGTCGCCTGGCTCAGCTTTCGGAATCCGCGTGTGGTGCATTTCTAAGGATTTGACTTCGCCTTGCTTGTTGCTTGGCATGAATATGATTACATCGTTTTCCTTTAGTATTCCTGTTTCAACTCTGCCAACGGGAACCGTGCCAACGCCTGTAATGCTGTACACGTCTTGAATTGGAACGCGCAATGGCTTGTTTGTTGATTTTGGAGGAACCTCAAACGTGTCCAACGCCTCATACAATGTTGGTCCTTTGTACCATGGCATTTTTTCGCTTGACTTCACAAGGTTGTCGCCAGTCCATCCAGACGTGGGGACGAATGGAAACTTGTCAGCCTTGAAGCCAACCATCTTGAGCATTCTTGTAACTTCATTCTTAACCTCGTTGTAACGCTCTTGGCTCCAGTTAACCGACACGTCATCCATCTTGTTAATTGCGACAACTAATTGGCCGACGCCTAAGGTGAAGCCTAAGAAGGCGTGCTCTCTTGTCTGGCCGCCTGGGCCGATGCCTGCTTCGAATTCGCCTCGTTTGGCTGAAACGTATAGTACAGCTCCGTCTGCTTGGCTTGCGCCTGTGATCATGTTTTTGACGAAGTCCCTATGTCCTGGAGCGTCTATGACTGTGAAATAGTATTTTTTGGTTTCGAACTTTAGGAATCTGAGGTCGATTGTTAATCCTCTTTCTCTTTCTTCTTTGAGGTTGTCGAGGACCCATGCGTACTTGAAGGTTCCTTTGCCCATTTTTTGGGCTTCTTCTTCGAAGGCTTTTATTGTGCGTTCGTCAACTGCTCCTGCTAGGTAAAGTAAGTGTCCTGTTGTTGTAGATTTTCCGTGGTCTACGTGTCCCATTATGACTAGGTTTAAGTGCGGTTTTTCGCTTTTGCTCATTATTTTCCTCCTTCTTTTTTATTTATTTCCTCAAATTTTAGTGAATTCGTTTACACAACTGTTCATCCAATTATTTTAAGCTTATGATCTTTTGCAGAATTCGAAATTGTGCATAAAGCATATTAGTATTTTTGAAAATAAGCCGATTTATGAATTATAAAGAAAGGCAGGTAATAATTGCTCATTCGCCGATCTCTTTTGGCTATTTGAAGCGTTTCAACACTGCGGCAGGCATACTGCATCTGGTGCAGGGAATCATAATGTTGGCTCTGGGTTTTCTGGTGTCATGGAATAGGGATATTTACACGTTTTACTTGAAATTAGGTGGCTCACCGCCCCAGTTTACTGCAGTGCCAAACCCGCAGATACTGTTTACCCTTAGCTATTTGGGAGCTATTCTTGCATCTTTTCCTCTGATTTCCGCGGTTGCTCATTTTGTGATTGCGTTTCCAAAGAATAAGAGTTACAATGAATATTTGAGGAAAGGTATGAATCCTTACCGTTGGTATGAGTATGCCTTTTCAAGTTCTATAATGATTGTTTTGATTTCAACTTTTGTCGGCATTTGGGATTTGTGGTCGCTTGTGATGATTTTCGTGTTGAATGCGATGATGATTATGTTTGGGTATTTGATGGAGTTGGTGAATCAGAAAACTGAAAAGACGAACTGGTCTGCCTTTAACTTAGGCTGTGTTTCGGGTGGGCTTCCATGGGTTGTGATTTTCGCCTATTTCATAGCTGCTGTCAACTCTGTAGGTGTGAACCCGCCAACGTTCGTGTACATGATACTTTTCATATACCTAGTTCTGTTCATGGTTTTCGCAGTTAACATGGTTCTGCAGTACAAGGGAGTTGGCCGGTGGAAGGATTACCTGTACGGCGAAAGATTCTACATAATCCTCAGTTTCGTAGCGAAAACGCTGCTTGCGTGGCTCGTGTTCACCGGAGTACTCGCACCATTCTAAACATCTCAACTTTGTCATTCAAGTGCCTATCCTGAGTTTTGAACCTCTAACAAACATCATGCTCTCAATTTTCTTCGCAATCTTTTTCCAATATTGTTGTGCGTCATGGAAACTTTTAATAGGGGACTTTTTCGAGTCGTCCTTCAATTTCGTTTAGCCAGTTCCGATCATGCCAACTGTTTGTATGAGGGCATCTTGTTGAGTTTCAACGTGGTTGACGTTTAACAATGATTCAAGCCACGACAATAAGCGGGCGATGGGACGACGTGATGCGGGATTAATGGAGGATTGGTAACGTTTGAAGAGGTTGAAGATTCTAGGAGGCTTCACCCAATCCCACCATTCTTATACTTGTTGGTTGCCGAACTAGTTATACTTTTGTCAAACAATTTCATATTGGCTTCCATCCGCCACCATCATTGTAACCGACCACGTAATTTCTGGAGTCTTGTAACAATGGCAACAATTCGCCTAGAAACTGCTTGATTTCATTATTTGGCAACGTAAATATGATATACCCACGGTGAATAGTTATGTCTACGTCTATAATTTTGGGTATTTCTAGCGTATCGGGTCTCTCCTCGGAAATTTCAGTTAACATTTTAAAGAATCGAGCCTTGTGTTTCGGATTATATTGGTTCAACAATTCGACGATTTTCCATTGAGTATCTTCTGAAAACAGATATTCGCTATTGAGAATGGCGTAGTCTATTTTGGTGTTTTGTCCGTTTTTCTTTAAAATCATCCGTCCATGGAGAAGGTCAATTCGTTGGGGAATGTCAATTTGTGTTTCTTCAGGTTCCATGTTTTTCACCCCTGATTGTCATATATTGAATCTTGCGATAGGCTGTTATAAAAGCGTTTAATGGGAAAAGGCATGGAATATGTAATTCTAGACTTTCGCATAGTTTGTCCCGTCCGGCTGGTATATTTTGCCTTCCTCTAAAAGTTGCTGGATCAGTTTGACCGTTTCGTTTTCTGGCAAACCAATTTGCGCTACTATTTGTTTTATAGCCATTTAATTTTACCAATAAATATATAGACATTTATTCCTATCTCTTTTATGTCAACGTTTACATTCACAAGTAATGGAGAATCCTACAAACAATGAAGGGAATACTAACCGAAAGGGAAAAGCAATTTCTGCAAAACCCGCGGGAGCCAGAACCAAGCAACGCTATGCGGAGATATTACGACAGCAAGATAACACGCAAGACAAAACAGACGCTTGAAGATTTAACGTTAATATTCCAACATTACGATCCAGCCAAGTTTTTCGATTACGACACAACCAATATGGTAAAGAAAGCCGTGGAACGCAGGTTTTACATTACAAAGCGGGAAATGGAACGGAAACGGCAGAGACGCAAACGCAAAATAGACAAAAGAGTAATCAAGCGGACAGTTAAACACGAATTAGACACACTAATCAAAAATGAATTGGATAGGTTAACCAACCTCGGCTGAGCGTCGTTACTGCCCATTAAGCCACTGTCAGAGTGTCTTTTTTCGCTTCAGAATATCAGACAAGAATGTTGCTTTAGCGTTCAACGTTTGTTCTGTGCTATGGTTTGTCAATGGAGAACTTGACTTTTTGTATGGTCTTCGGGAGATATCTCCACTCACCGAAGGATCCAATCCTCTCAAACACGGATATTATTTATAAAACGCGTATTCCTCTCTTCCTGACTCAAATTCCCACTTAAGGGTTTCCTTTAGTTGAGAATTACGGAGTTTTCCGTCGACATATCCATACTCTTTGGCTTGACTTGTATGGCACTCTTGGAAGGCTTCTATTTTAAGTCTTCGAATCTCAGGAGAAAGGGGCAGCATGAAGTTTCCTCCAGGTTTTCTGCTCCTGAGTGCTTTTTGTGTGTGATGTGCGATGTTGCTTGATCCAGAAGAGAGGAACACCCAAGTGTTGGAGTTACCGATTGAATCAAGTACTGCGCGGTGAACCTCCCTGTGATCTTCATTTCCATACTCTCCTTCTTGATTGTGAGTAAGAACGAAGTTATAGCCCTTCGCGTATGGTTTCAGCTGTTCGGGTGGAATCTTTTCTATATCCCAATTGTGCTTTCGAATAGGGTTCAGCAAGACTGGCATAATGCTATTTCTTGACTTCTCTGAGAGAAACTGGCAGGCTGATCGAAACTCTTTTTCTCTTATGTCACCCTGAGGATTACAGCATATGATTGTCCATTCAGTCTTGCAACTCGAAAGTATCAATCCACCAGCGAATATAGTTTCATCATCGGCATGTGCAACAACTAGCAAGGCTTTAGGATTTGAGATATCAAACAACCACAATGGATCTTCTCTTATCCTCTTCAACATCCTTAGGTATACACCCTCATTCTAACTGATATGCCTAGAAGTAGGTATGAAGGGCTAGTTAAATTCTTGTCCTATATATTGTATGGCTACATCAGTTTTGAACGATGGAAAATGGGTTGCGGGAGATTTCCACAGTTTCATAAAGCTTATGCTCAAGTTTGTCTTGTTATCACTTGGTATATCAGAATAGAAGAAAAGCCAACTATTGATATTGTCTTCGGGAGAAGTCTTCACTGTTTCGGGTTTCTAAGTTTATTATAGAACAATAGAGACGAAGCTTTCGTCTAATTGGAAACAATTATTAAAGGTGATTGTTGGATTTATTGTTCGGACGCGTCTAGATTATGCCGGCGAATCTTCCTCCTGATGCAAGGAAAAAGTGGGCAGAGGTTGAAGCTACAAGGCACCCTCGTGAAAAGCTTCTTCGCATGCAAGAATTTCTAAGCTTAGTTCCCAAGCATAAGGGCACTTTGAAGCTTCGCGGTCAGATCAAGAAGCAAATGGCAATTATGCGCAGAGAAATGGAGGAAAAGAAACGAAAAAAAGTCGGCAAGAGCGGACCAAAACTCTTCATAGAAAAAGAAGGCGCCGCCCAAATAGCGCTTATAGGCTTAACGAATGTTGGAAGAAGCAGCTTACTTGCTTCTGTAACTAACTCAAAAGTTGAAGTTTCAGTCAGTCCTTTCACCACACGGGAACCTGTGCCGGGCGTAATGAATTATGAAGACATTCAATTTCAAATCATAGAAGCACCTGCGTTGATGGAAGGCTCAGCAGAAGGAAAAGCTTGGGGGCTCCAGACACTAGCCTTAGCGCGGAATGCTGATGGACTGATTATTATGGCGGATTTGTCACAGGATCCCGTTGAGCAGTTGTCGCTTATCCTAAGCGAATTGGAAAAGGCGCGAATATTGGTGAGCAAGCCGAAGGCGCGTATTGACATTGAGAGAAAATTCATGGGCGCTGGTCTCCGAATCATCGTGACTGGAAAACTTGTTGACTGCACTTTCAGAGACATAGAAGAGCTTCTCAAGAGCTATCGCATTTCTGACGCGGTTGTCAAGATTTCTGGAGAAGCTACGTTGGACGAGATTGAAGACTCGATTTTTGAAAGCACTGTTTATAAGCCTGCGGTTGTCGTTGCGAACAAAACTGATTTAGAAGGTGCGGAAGCAAACCTTAAGCTCTTGAGAGTTTATGTCGGCAACAAACTGCCTTTAATTGCAGTTTCGTGTAGAACGAGAAAAGGGCTAGACAAGATTGGCGCTGTCCTGTACCAAACATTGGGGATAATTCGTGTCTACACCAAGGAACCGAACGAAAGGCAACCTTCCAAAAACCCCTTCATCTTGAAAAAAGGCTCAACAATCCAAAATTTGGCTAAAAACATTCACAGTGATTTCAGCGAAAACTTTGCTTTTGCAAAGGTTTGGGCTAAACGTCTGGTTTTCAGTCCCCGAAAGGTTGGATTAACCTTTCCCTTAGAGGATGGAGATGTTGTGGAAATCCATTTAAAATAATTCAGCGTTTATTTTGTAAAAGATTATGAGTGAGTTTGCCCACTAATAGCTTAGCAGACAGGTCGGTGAGTTGTGACTTAGGCATGAAGAAATCTTGGACTGTAATTTTGATCACTTTGTTGTTAACAAGCGTATCAATATGCTTTTCTAAAGTCACAATGGATGCATCGTCATCAACAGTCGGCATGAGCGATTATTGGCCTACTGCAGGATGGCTAACGTCAACTCCAGAAGCGCAAGGGATGAACTCGACAAAACTAAACCAGATGATGATTGAGTATGTCAGGAATGGACGTTTTGAATTTCATTCGGTAGTAGTTGTTCGCAACGGATACATCGTGCTGGAAGAATATCCCGACGCTGCCTACAATCAAAATACGAAACATCAGCTTTACTCTGTCACGAAGAGTTTCACGTCGGCACTTGTGGGAATCGCAATTGAAGAGGGTTTCATCGATAATGTTGATCATAAAGTCGTAGACTTCTTCCCAAACAGAGCCATTTCTAATCTCGACTCACGAAAACAGTCCATGGCGCTTAAAGACGTGCTTACCATGACTTCTGGTTTAGAATGGGATGAATGGACTTACAACTATAGCGATCCTAGAAATGATGTGGTGCGCATGATGTCCAATGCTGACTGGGTGCAGTTTGTTCTTGATCGTCCTGTGGTCGCTGATCCCGGAACAGAATGGGTGTACAATAGCGGCGGTTCGCATCTCTTATCTGCGATAGTGAACCAAACAATCGGCACAAACCAGCTAGAGTTTGCAGAAGAACATCTTTTTGAACCTTTAGGGATTTCAGACTTGTTTTGGAGACTGGATTATCAAGGACTTCCATACGGACTTTCTGACTTGTACTTGACACCGCGAGACATGGCTAAGTTTGGTTTTCTCTATCTTAATAATGGAACTTGGGATGGTGAGCAGGTTGTTCCTAGTGTATGGGTGGCTGAATCAACGCAAACTCATTTTTCGCTTCAAGAGACTTTGGGTGATGAGTATTTGGGCTATGGATACCAGTGGTGGACGCTGGATACACCAACCAGAGTCTATCAGGCAATGGGATATGGAGGACAAAAAATAATCGTTGTTCCTAGCCAAGATATTGTAGTTGTTCTTACTGCAGACATGATTGGAAGCCCAGATCCGACGTACGAAATGCTATATGACTACATTTTGCCTGCAGTCTTAGAGTCACCAACACTTAGTGCTGACTTGAACAGTGATGGGGTAGTGGACATAAATGATATTGCTATTATAGCCATTGCGTTCGGTTCTGAGCCGGGGCAAACCAATTGGAATGCGATCGCAGACTTGGACAAGAATGGACTGATTGACATCCTCGACATTTCTAAAATAGCAGTAGACTTTGGGCACACCCTCTCCTAATGATGTTTAAGAGTGCCATCAACCATCCAGATTTAGAAGAATATAAAGAAAAAAAGGAAGGATATCAGTTTTGCTTCTTGTTCCTGCGTTTGGTAATTGCAACTGAAACAGTAGCGGCAGATACTGTTATTGCGACCAAGCCAATCCACGGTGCCAGCAATCCAAACTTGTCTATTGAACCCCAGACTCCGCCGACAGGTGCACATTTCGCTGCTGACAACGCTTGAGCTGCTTCAGAATCCACTTCTGGGTACTCATCTGAACCGCTCCAGCCTCCGTTGGGTTGTTGGTCTGCAATCAGCCATTCTGCGCCTTTCTTGGCTGCAAGTATTTGCGGGGCACCGCCGTACTTTACAAGAGCCATCACGGCGTATGCCGTATCTTGGACGGTTGCGATATGGTCAGCTGGATATGTTGGCGAATTCCATTCACCTGTAGGTTCCTGATAGCTTAGAAGAGTATTCTTTAGGCTCTCAGCCGAAGTCGTTCCAGTTAAATGCGTGCCTGTGCTGACGAATGCTTCCATTCCTCCTGAAAGGCCTAGAATATAATCGTCATCTGTGGAATCTCCCGGGTCAAAATAGCCTGGTGAGCCAGTCATGTCAGCGTATATGATGTTGGTCATGTTAAGTGCATCTTGATTGTAGCCTTGACCAGGATAATACGTGTTTAAAGCTAAGGCTGCTTTGATGAACAGGTTTATGTCCCATGGGATGAGACCATCATAGCCTTGGGAGTTTCTGGCGTCTCGAATCTTTTCTGCCAAGTCCTTCTCGTCAACAACGGTGTCAAGGTTGTAGTCTCCATAGCTTGCAACTTTTGTGTCGTATCTTGTCTTGGCAAGTGCTGCATAGGCTGAGTTGCCTGTAATCTGTGAAAGCCCTACCAAGAACGGCATGTCTGGTCCAGAGTCAACCGTTGGGTACCCGTTCGCTCCTGTGTAGGCGTCAATCATTGCAGTCAAGTAGCATGCGCAGGCACTTATCTTGTAAGCTTCGAGAATGGCTTGGGCTGTTACTCCGTAAAGGTTTTCTGGGCTTGGGCCTGCTCCCGCGTATGCGGTTGCGGTTGAGTCGAGGTACCAGTCCCAGCCACCGTCATCTGGGTCAGTGTCTATGGCGCCGTTGCCTGCGTTGTCCTCTGTAATATCAGCTTGCAAGTCGACTAGTCTGTCAGCCGTTTTGATGATTGCTGCGGTATAGTCTGAATATGAATATGCGCTTACGGCTTGAATGCATAAGAATGCTGTGATGAGAAGCGCAACTGTTATGAATAATGTTCTCTTCATTTTCTCCTTTCTCCTCTCCTTTCACGTTATGAGACTTCACCTGCGCTATTAAGCCTTGTGGAAATTAGTTCTAGTTTTTTTAGAGTAAGTCTTGATTGCATTGTTTATGCATTTCTATGCTCTTAGAGGCAACAAAATGCGTTAGGGTTTGTGAAGAGGCATGTGTCTATAGCATGTGCGACGCACAGAATGTTATACGCTGATGCAGTGGACATTAAGTGCGGATAAAAGGTGAAGGCGCAAATGAGAAAAGAGCTTAGACAATTTCTTAAGCAGACACGCGGCATTGTTGGCATTGAAGCTGCAATCGTACTGATTGCTTTCGTGGTAATATCTGCAGCGATGGCTTACGTGGTTATCAACATGGGCTTCTATTCCTCGCAGAAGGCAAAATCAACAATAGACAGAGGCATAGAGGAAGCCACAAGTGCGCTTTGTTTGGATGGATTTATCATAGGACTTACTGACTCAAGCAATAATTTGCAGTATGTGGCAATTCCGTTGAAGCTGGCGGTTGGTCAGGATCAAGTGGACATGAATGGTGAAACCACGCTTTTTGCAGTGTTCGGCACGAACTTTTCGCTCTCGGACATCTACAGCAATTCTGCAACTAGTTCGCAGATGAATTTGACTGCGCTTATGGTTGGCACCACGCCGGGTCCAAATGCTACGTGCTACATTTTCAACGGTGACAGCGACTCTGTTGTCGAGAATAATGAGAAGGCGTACGTCGTCGTAAACTTTGGAAGTGACTATACGTTAGCTTCATATGAAAAGTTGAAGATTGAGATCAGAACAAACAAGGGAGCAGCGCTGATGATTCAAAGAGACATACCGGGCGGTTTGCCGACAAGCGGAGAAGTTGATTTAGGCTAGAGGATTCAAGCGTTTATCTTGAGGCTTGAGCTACTCTTTCTATTTCGTGGCGTTTTGCGACTGCTTGGCTTTTCATGTCGTGGTTTGCGGCTAGGATAAGCTCTTCTGCGACACATTCTTCGATTGAGCGTGGATTGTTTATCGATGCTTGTCTTGCTGCTTCGCAAAGGTGTCTGATGGCTAGGTCCACTCTTCTTTGCGGGGCAATGTCAACTGAGAGGTGATAAACTATGCCTCCGTAGCTGATTCTGGTTGTGTCTTCGCAGGGCGCCGAGTTTTCTACGGCTTTGACGAGTATTTCTATAGGGTTTTTTCCCGTACGCAAGTTGATTATTTCGAAGGCTTGTTTTACAATGTTTGTGGCTTTGGCTTTTTTGCCAGCGTTTTTTCCGGGGCGCATGAGGTTGTTTACGACTCTTTCTACGATGCTGACGTTTGCTTTGCGGAAGCGTTTGTGTTCGTGTCTTCCCATGCTGTGTGGAACCACAACTTGCTTTAGGGCTACGTATTTTTGCAGGCCTAGGTCTTTGATTTCTATGTCTTTGAAAGTCCATTTTTCGAAGAGTTTTATGTCTTTTTCTTCTTGTTTTTGGCTCAATGCTGTCACCGGGCTGGTTTTTGTTTTCTTCCGTATACGAGTTCGTTTAGTGAGACGCCGTTTACCATTAGGACTTTCCAGCGGACTCCTGGGATGTCGCCCATTGCGCCTCCTCGTGAGCCGCCTATGCCTTCGACTAGGACTTCGTCGTGTTCGTCGATGATGTTGAGGGCTCCGTCTCCGGGTAGGAACGCGGTTATGGTTCGTCCGTTTTTGATAAGCTGCGTACGTACGCATTTGCGTATGGCGCTGTTGGGTTGTTTGCTTTCTACGCCTACTTTTTCGAGGACTATGCCGCGTGCCATGGGTGCGCCTTCCAGGGGGTCTGCTTTGATGTCTAGTCTTAGCATTCGGCGTTTGTAGTACATGCTGCTCCAGCGGAGTTTTTGGCGTTTTTGCATTAGTTTTCTTGCTGCGAATGCGCCTTTTGGCGATTTGGTTCCCATGTTTTCTGTTTTCCTCTGGCTAGGTTTAGTCACAAAACGAATATTTAAACTGTAACATTAAAATGTGGAAAAATTAGTGTTTAGTCGTTTTTTGTTGCAGGTTTTCGTCTTATGAATGGTTTCAGTTGGTCAATGGTTATTATTAGCGAGCCTACTATTGTGACTGTTAGGGAGATTGCTAGGAGGTCTTCAGCTATGCCTTTCTGTTCTATTGTGATGTCTATTCTGTCTGCGAGTTCGCCGGTGCTTGCGGTCAGCACTATGTAGTATAATCCTCGCGTGCTAAGCTTGAAGGTTACTGAGCACAATCGCTGCATTCCCTCGATTGATAAGGCAGGTGCTGTTTTCGTAAGGTTTTGGGTTGCTTCCCAACTTTGTTTGTCTACTACGGAGAATGTGAATGTTTCGCTCTCAGGCGATACGTCTCTTAGCGCTATAGTTATTTCTCTAGGCTCTAACAGGTAAGGACCCATTGGGCCTGGGTGCCCACTGCGACTGTCACTTGCGTATATTGTTGTTGATCTTGCGTTTGTTGCGAACAGCAGAGTTACGCCTATGAGGAGGAGGATGACGCCGATTCTTAACGATTTCAAGTGTTTAGCCTCCTAATCAAGGTCCAGTTTTTTCATGATTAATAATGATCCTAAGAGGAATGCGAGTCCGCCTATTAGCAGGTAACTTGTTGCAACCGTGAAGCATTCAAGCCTAACCCAACTGCTACTGGGTAGTCCTAGCAAATGAGCATACCATGCAGTAGCGTAACCCACCCCACCTTGAGGTCCCATTTTGAGCGTCAGATAATATGTAGGGTCGTAGACGTTGACTGGGATGCTGTATTCTATTCCAAACATGAATATTAGAAAAACTAAGACGGATAGTCCGAAGCGTTTGACTGCTAAGGCAATAATGGTCATGAGTGAGCTTGTGAGGAAAACTGCTAGAAACAGGTAAAGAAACATAAAAGCCCATATAATAAGCTGGATGGCGCCGCTGAAGAAGAGAAAAAGTGATGCTCCTTCTACGAGAAGGGCTGAGCCGAAGATTAAGAAAAGCATTAGAAAGTTTGTCAGATATTTGGCGAGAAAGACTTTGCTTCGGCTGGGCGGATAAGAAAGTAGGAGGACGAGTTTTCTCTCCTCTATACCGCTTGCAAAGCTTTTGCCGCAGACTATGGCGGCTGAAATAATTATTACGAAGAACATGCTTTCAAAGAAGGTTCTTACAAAGTTAAAGAGAAGAGTAGGCTCATTTATTAGAATGGTTGTGAAGGGCACTACTTGTATGATGGTGATTGCTATTACTATTTCAAGAATTGGGAAGGACCAGTTGTCCTGCAGTTCCCATGCCATCAGTTCACGTAATTTTCCTTTCATCTTCCAGACTTCACCACCGCTCTAAATACTTCGTCCAAAGAGCCTAAAACGGGTCTCACTTCGTTAACTGTGACGTTTGTGCGTTTGGCAAGTTCCATGGTTTTTTCGTACACGTTGACATCGCCTTTAGCTGTTAAGATGATCGAGTTTTCTTTGAAAGCCATGGATATGACATAGTCGGCTTTGGTGAGTTCGGATGCGAAGGTTTTCGGGTCTGAGACAACGATTTTATAGGTTAATCCTGCATATTTTTGGATTAATTGTTCTACGGAGCCTTGCTCCAGTATCTTTCCAGCGTCCATTATTGATATCCAATCGCATTTTCTTTCCACATCATAAAGGATGTGCGTGGAAATTAGAAATTTTACTGCTTTCTCTTGGCTGTATTTGGAAATGATATCTAGCATATCTAGTCTGCCAAGTGGGTCTAGATTGGCTGCTGGTTCGTCTAAGATGACAAGTCCCGGCTCTCCGATTAAAGCCTGCGCCAAGCCTATGCGTTGTTGCATGCCCATGGAATAGGTTCGAATTGTTCGTTCTCCAGCTTGGCTCAGTCCAACTGTTCCTAGTATTTCTTCGACTGCATGCTTAGGATTTGATATGTTTCGCAGTCGTGCGACGCGGGTTAGGAATTCTTTGCCAGTGAAGGATGTTGGAAACCCGGGTTTTTCGGGCAGAACTCCTACTCGCTTTTTGATTTCTGCAAGCTGTGTTTTCGTGTTGTAGCCCAATACAAGAGTTTCACCAGTGTCAGCTCTTGTGTATCCGAGGAGGATGTTTATGAGGGTGGTTTTTCCTGCGCCGTTTGGACCGATTAAGCCTAGAACTTTACCTCTCATCGCGAAACTGATATTATCAAGTGCTAGAATTCCCCCGAATTTTTTTGTTACGCCATTCATTTCGATGATAGGTTCTATGTTTTGACCCCTCAAGAAATGTTATTACCTGCGCAACTTTTTATGTTTTCTTCTATATGACGCCGTAAAAGATAATGTTGAAACTGCAATGGCTGCAACAAAAATGTATGGCGAATATTTCAACAGTCCATTATCTGACATTCCGCCTGCATCATTTTCAGGTCCTAAGCGAACATTTGTTTCATTCAAATAAACTTCATAGCTTGCGGATGATGAAAAGAAGCGTAGTTTCTCTCCGAGCGGAGTGCTAGAAAAACGTGTTATCCTGTAAACCGTACCGTCGGGGCTAGTGTATTGAGCTGTCTCATTAGGTCCAATAGGTCTCAAACCCACTAATACGATGTCGTCAGCCATCCCCGTGTGCCAGACAAAGCGAGGATTAGTTACGAAGAGAATGGCTGGATCAACTCTGCGCGGGACTTCCACAAAGTATTCTTTCACTTCTTTGCCGAGAACGTTAAATGTCACGACGTTGACAACGTTTCCAGCTATCTGATCTGAAGGCTTTTCGTATAAAATTATTTGTTGACCGACGTTGGCGTATGGTTCTGCCCAAAAGCATGTTTTACCGACCGATTCTCCATCGATAATAGTGTCTCTCGTGTAAATGTTCACGTCGAGCAGGAGGTTTTTGTAGAAAGTGATGTTGTCACAACTGAAGGAGAAGGATACGTTTAGGCTTACAGAGCTGCTATCCCTGTCTATTATGGTCCACTCCAAAACTGTAGGAGAATCTGGTTTGAAAAAGCTGTGAAAGAGTCTTAGTGTGCCGTTCGGAAAGATTAGACCATTTGGGGCCCATGTGTTTATGTACTTGGCGTATGCGCCAACTTGGAACCAATCATAAGGCGAAACCACCACTTGACCATTAACTGAGGGTATTAGTAAAGATATGATGAGGAGAAAAAGAGAGGTTTTGAGCGTTCTTTTAGCTATCAAGGCGATTTTCAGCTCCTGCGCTTTTAACTAACACATCGCGTATGCTATGTAAGTATCACCAGAGGGGCTGCCTCCAGTATGTATAAGAGTCCATACGTGGTCAGCAGTAGCGAATCTATGGATTAACCAAGCATCATAGGGGACTGGCAAATTCTTCATATCGTAATACACCACATTTCCGTCGTTCTCTTCCTGGACCCATACGTAGGCGGTATGACAATAGTTGCTGCCGGGCAATACCTGTGCTTGGTGATACATCTCATGATACTTGCCGCCATACTTATCCGCGCCAATGTATGCATACCCTGTCTGGTCTGGGGTCATATGCGCATCCGACTCCCATGTTGCAAAGGCTAATCCTGTGAAAAGCGCTGACAAGATACAACAGAACGCTAATGCCATTAGTGCTGGCAAAAAAGTATTTTTCAATTCGTTTTTCAAGATAACCCTCCCATTATATCACTTAAACCATAAACTATTTAAGACTTGCGATTTTAATAAGAACATCATAATATAAACGCAGAAACCACAAATAAATTTCAGAGTCTAGGCTTTGCTTCCTCCACAGAGTGGCATCCTAAACGGCTATTCTAATTGTGCGCTTTCTTATGTTTTCTTCTGTATGATGCTGTGAAAGCTAATGTGGAAGTTGCAATAGCAGCAACGAAAATGTAGGGAGCATATTTTAAGAGTCCATTATCTGACATTCCGCCTGCATCATTTTCAGGTCCTAAGCGAACATTTGTTTCATTCAAATAAACTTCATAGCTTGCGGACCCATCAAAGAAGCATAGTTTCTCTCCGAGCGGAGTGCTAGTAAAACGTGTTATCCTGTAATCCGGACCTTCGAGGCTACTTGAATATACAACTGTCTCATTAGGTCCAATAGGTCTCAAACCCACTAATACGATGTCGTCAGCCATCCCCGTGTGCCAGACAAAGCGAGGATTAGTTGGGAAGAGAATGGCTGGATCAACTCTGCGCGGGACTTCTACAAAGTATTCTTTCACTTCTCTGCCGAGAATGTTAAATGTCATAATGTTGACAACGTTTCCAGTTATCTGATCCTCAGGCGTTTCGTATAAAATTATTTGTTGACCGACGTTGGCGTATGGTTCTGCCCAGAAACATGTTTTTCCGACTGGTTCTCCATCGATAATGGTTTCTCTCGTGTAAATGTTCACGTCGAGTAGAAGATTTTTGTGGAAAGTGATGTTGTCGCAACCTACGAAGAAGGATACGTTTAGGCTTACAGAGCTGCTATCCTTGTCTATTATGGTCCACTCCAAAACCGTAGGAAAATCTGGTTGATACCAGCTGCGAAAGAGTCTTAGTGTGCCGTTCGGAAAGATTAGACCATTTGGGGCATATGTGTTTATGTATTTGGCGTATGCGCCGACTTGGAACCAATCATAAGGCGAAACCACCACATAACCACAAATAGACGGTATTAATAGCGCTGCAATGAGAAAAAAGAGAGCACAGGATGACAATGCCATCACTAGAGGAAAGCCAGAATTTTTCCACATGCCTCTCGCCCTCCAAATCTAACTATTAGGTTAGGGCATCTATAAGCCTTGCTCAAATGAAAAGCATTGAGAACAAGTCACAATTACTTTCTATGTTTTGTTTGCGCCGCAGTGTGGGCACTTATCCAGTGTCTCATCATAAAGGTTGCCACAATAAGAGCATCTGATCTTCACAATCTCGCGAATTATTTCCTTCTCCTTAACCACTGACG
>DATBWI010000033.1:0-43685 GCA_036514855.1 Bathyarchaeia archaeon
TGGCATTGGCTAAAGCTTACTGCGACGTGTGTTGCACATCCGCAAACGCAGTGCAGGTAATAGAGTCTCTGGATGCGGAAACAGTGCTTTTTGGACCGGACCGCAACTTGGCGGAATATGTGGAAAGCAAAACTGGGAAAAGAATTATTCCCATTCCCGAGTGGGGTTTCTGTCCAACCCACGTGCTTTTCCAGCCAGAAGACGTGCAAGTGCTCAAAATGCAGCATCCCGATGCCGTGGCAATGGCGCATCCTGAATGCAGCAGTGAAATGCGCGAAGCAGCAGACTACGTTGGAAGCACATCGCAAATGTGCACGTTCGCACGCCAGAACAAGGCAAAAACGTTCATCGTAGCTACTGAGGAGGGGCTCATGCACCGTTTGCGGAAGGATAATCCTGAAAAACAGTTTATTCTAGCATATGATGGAGCCGTTTGCCCAAACATGAAACTGAACACTCTTGACAAACTCTACAACGCCTTAAAAGAAGAGAAACATGTAATCACCGTTCCAGAACCTATAGCCAAAAAGGCAAGAAAAGCCCTAGAGAGAATGTTTGAAATCACGGGGTAGGAAGATTATCCTGAAAGCAATCATCCTCGAGAATTTCTAACCACCCATTACCATGACTTTTTTCAGCACCAAATAGACCTTAATACTCCTATCAAAATGTAGTTGGCATGGAAGTACGGTCAGAGGCGAACATATGAAGTTTGACGCTGTGCTTTTCGATCTATTTGACACACTGATTTTAGTTGAGAAAGACAAGGATTTCAATACACTTTGCTTGAAAAAGCTCCACGAATTCTTTGTTAAAGAAGGAATTAATGTTTCTTTTGATTATTTCAAACGAGTCTATTCGGAGACCCTTCACAGGCTTTATTCAGAAGCAGACAAGAACTTTAGCGAACCACATTTCAATCTTCGTGTCCTACACGTTCTGAAGCAACTGGGGCATAATGCCAGTATTTCGGATCCCATAGTTACTGAAGGAACTGCCGTTTTTGCTCGCGAGTTCATGCGCTATGTGCACTTAGATGATGAGGCTCTAGGTGTTTTACAGAAGTTGCATGCGAAGTACCGGTTAGGGCTTATTTCCAACTTCGCCATTCCCGAATGTGCGCAGACATTGCTTGAAAGATTTGGTCTGAATGAATTCTTCGACGTTATCCTAGTCTCCGGCGAAATAAACAAACGCAAACCAAGTCACGAGATTTTCGAGAGAGCGCTGACGACTCTTGATGTGAATCCCTCAAGAGCAGTTTTCATTGGTGACACGCCGAGTTTGGATATTGAAGGTGCCAAAAATGTTGGAATGACCACCATACTGGTTGAAAGGATTCGCCCAAACAGGTTCGGGGATGCCAAGCCGGATAGACTTGTTAGGAGTTTGAGAAACCTTCTGGAAACTATTGTAGATGCAAAACCACAGAAACTTGTCAGAAGTTTTAGAGAGCTTCCAGAGAGAATTGTTCCAATTAAGCCAGATTGGCGCATCAGAAGTCTGAAGGAGTTGCTGACTATACTTGAAGACTGTTGACACCACGACTATAGCACAGAATAATGCAGAAAAGAAAGACAATCAAATCTGTGTCTCTATGTGCTACTATTGGATGAATGACATGCACGCTACTTTTTCGGAATAATGCCAGCTTCCCCTAAGAATTTGGCTCGGCTGCCGAGCTCTTCTTCTATTTGCAGCAGTCGACTAGCATTTTCACCTATTCCTCCCCCTTTCAATTGCCCAGTGCACAATCCAACTGCATAGTCGACTATGTCAACGCCTTCTCCTCTGCTACCGCATGGCAAAACTTTGTACTTGTTCCGATAGGCATACTTTACTGTGTCCAGGGTTTCGCTTATTGTTCCATTCTGGTTAATGCGCAACTGTATCGCATTACAGGCTCCTGTCTCTATGCCCTTTTTGAGAAGCTTTGCATTCATCGCGAAAATGTCGTCTCCAACTATTTCGATGCCTAGCTTTTTTGTTAGGTACGCGTGACCTTCGTAGTCCTGCTCGTCTAGCGGGTCTTCCAAAACTACAACGGGGTAAGCGGCAACCATGTGTTCGTAGATGTCTATAAGATCCTCTCGACTCTTGTCCTTTTTTGAGAACAGTCCTATAAATTTGCGTTTTTTGCGATCATAGAAACAGCCGGCTGCAACATCAACCATTATGCCCACCTTCTTGTCATATCCAGTGTTCGAAATGGCGATTGCCATAGCTTCCAAAATTTGCCTGTCATGTTCGATTTTTCCCTTAGGAATCGTCCCATAAGCTGCAGGTTCTAGACCAAGGAAGCCTTTGCAAAAATCCGGATGTAATTTGCGAACGTGGAGACGATTTTTGAAGAATCTATAAGCGGGAGTCACAAGCTCTCTAAGATTGAGAGTGGAGAATCTAGCTCTAAGTATTTTTTGGATCTCCTTCTGAATCTCTTGACCAGCGCAAATCGCCTCAGATACACTTTTGAAACCGTACAATACGAAATCATAAAGCGGCTTGCCTCCCCCGCGCTCGCCACCACCATATCTTCGGCTTCCAGTCACTCCAGTGATATGGGGTACAGGAAGGACGTAGGCGTCGTCTCCGCCTATGTACTTGTATAATGGAATACCTAGGCTATTGGCAGCCGCTTTGAAAGCCGCGCCAGATACGCTTGCAATGGAATTTACTCCTAACCCGGATTTGGTTGTTGTTCCATCGAGAGACATCATGGTCTCATCTATTTTTCTCTGTTCTGTTATTTCCATTCCCTTCAATGCCGGGGCAATGATTTTGTTGACATTCGCCACAGCCTTTAGAACACCTCTTCCACGGTACCTTTTTCCTCCATCGTAAAGGAAAATCGGCTCGTTTTTTCCAGTGGAACGTCCGGTCATGACAACATTCGTTCCGCAGGCGCCGTTTTCAGTTAGTACTGTGGTCTCAATGGCTGGTCCGTTAGGTGTCAGCACTTCTCTGGCTGTCACTAACTTTATCTTCGACGTCACTTCTTGACTTCTCAAGTCTAAAACCTTTAGTTTCAGTCCCTTACTCATTTACTTCAGCCCACGCTGATTGCAACAAAGCATATCCACTTGATTTTACCGTTTTGATATTTATCGGCTAGGTAATATTCATGAGTGAAAATAAAGTATTTGGGTTCGCTTTCACTTTATGGAAAGCACGACGCAGATGTGCAAGCTTTCACGCTTTAACGTTTGGGATCATATAAACTAGACGGAAACAATCATTGCTTTAAGTATTTTTACGCCTTTTTTTGCGGCGAGTTCGTTGCTTAAGCTTCTGACTTCTGAGGCGTCGCCTTTTACCGCGATGGCTTCTAAACAGTCTCTGTCGCTGAGATGCGTGTGCATGGTTGAACAGATTACGTGAGTGTAACGATGCTGTATGTCTGTTAAGGCGCTTTCAAGTCCTTTGACGTCGTGGTCGTAAATCATCATTAAGACACCAGCTTGGGAACCTTTTTCCTCTTGAAGCCACTTTCGCTCGGAAACAAACAAGCGAACAGCATCTTGAACAGCCTTAGAACGATTCTCATAACCCATGTTATCGATTACTGCATCAAAATCCTTCAACAAATCTGGCGGAAAAGTAACGCCTACGCGAACTATTCTTGCCATTACATGTCCCATTAATAGGTTGGGGCGATTGCCATAAAACTTTTGTTCCCTCCTGATGCTCTGAGAGACCTAGCCCCCCTTATAAATAGATAGAACCTGCTTTGAATTTAGGAAAGAGTAAGCTTTTTATATGTAAGTGGTATTACCAAATCTCTGAATGGTGTTACCGATTGGCTTATTTCACAAGCAAGCAAGTTGCTGCCATAGCCATAAGCGCAGCTTTGTACGGTGTGCTAAGCGCTTATGTCGCGCCAATCTTTTGGGGAGCCACGCATTTGCCTTTCTTATGCGACACGTTAGGCATGTTCGCATTCATCCTAATCCTATGGTGGGTTAGAAAATTCGGAGCAGTAATCACTACTGGCGTAATTGCAACAATCGTAACCTTAACGCTTAACCCAAATTCCACCCAATTCTTTGGCTTCACAGCCGCAAGCATAGTCTTCGACATCGTAACAAAACTCGTTGGATACAAGAACAGCCTAGAGAAACCAAAGCTAAGTATAATCACTCTACTCTTCGCATCAGTGGTTTCCACAGCAACAGCAGGCATCATAATAGGCTACATTTTCATGAATCCGAACTCTTTGATACAATTGTTTGGAGGCGTAGCTTTCTTTGCAGCTCTGCATGTGACTGGCGGCATCATCGGAGCCATAGTAGGCATTACTTTAACTAAAGCTCTATCAACTCGGATTAGTCTGGCAAGGGTGTAAAAATGGAAACAAAAACTCTCAAGATAGATGCAGATTTCGCGAAGCTTATAGAGAAAGCGGCAGATTTGCATGGACATTTAGGTCCTTTTCTAATAATCGGCGTTAGAATGGGAAACATTGCAAAAAGAATTCTAAACTCAAACGCCGAGGAAAATAATGGATTACAGGCAACCGCGAAAACTCCGCTTTCGACGCCCTTTTCGTGCGTTATAGACGGAATCCAAACTGCAACTCAATGCACAATTGGAAACCAAAGACTCAAAATAGAAACCTCTGAACAAGAACTGACTGCACTTTTCAGAGTGCACGATTCCGACAAAGTATTGAAGATAACTGTAAATTCCAAAATAGTTGACGAACTGATGAACATGTTCTCAGAAGGTACTTCAAATGAGGATCTCGCTTGGAAAATCGCTTATACACCAGAAGACACGCTATTCACAATAGAAAAGCCATGATTATTTCACGAAGCGACCGCCCATTGCGTGCCGAAATGGACTTGCAGGATTTAGAGATTGCCAAGAGGCGACTTAGCGGAGAAACCTTAACGCTTTGCATTGTTAAGGATAATAAGATAATTTTTGAAACCTATTCGCATGGAATTTCCGGATTTCTCGCAGCCATCGACAAAATAGGGATTAAGCTTAAGCAAGCTTCGGTTGCTGATAGAACTGCTGGCAAAGCCATTGCGTTGTTATGCGTTTATGCGAAGATTAAGGCAGTCTATGCAATAACGTTAAGTAGAAAGGGCAAGGAATTGCTGGAAGAAAACGGTGTTTATCATGAATGGAGTTGCTTAGTTGAGAATATACTCGACGCTAACAAGATGGGGATATGTCCTTTCGAAAAATTGGCAACTGAAATCTCCTCTCCCAGTGATGCGTATGAAAGGCTTAAGGCTCTGCAGCATTCTCTAAGATGTAGCAGCAAATGAAAAACATAAGCCATAAACGCGAACACCTTATATTAGAGAGAGAATAAGAACTCGTGGAAGTGTGCATGAATTGAGCACGGAACCATCCGTAGTGACGGATTCAAACTTTGACGAAGTAGTGAAAAAGCATTCGGTAGCCCTCATTGATTGTTGGGCGCCGTGGTGTGGTCCATGCAGGGCATTAGCGCCGACGATTGAAGAGTTAGCAGGTGAATATGCTGGAAAAGTATTTGTCGGCAAGATGAATGTTGACGAGAACCCGAAGACTGCGGAGTGTTTTAATATTTGCAGCATTCCAACCGTGCTAGTGATGAAGAACGGATGTGAAGTGGACAGGATTGTTGGGCTAGTGCCTAAAACGCATCTTGAAGGTGCGTTGAAGAAACAGTTAGGATAGGGAACTTATGGATATTTCAGAACGTCGTGTAGTGGGGTCGCTGATACTTCTTTTAGGCATTTCGGCACTTGTAGTGGGCATATATACAGGTCAGCTTAACGCAATAGTGGATTTGATGAAAAAAATCTTCACCACCCTCTAACAGGCTAAAAACGTCTATTTCCACTTTTCACAATCTCCCGAAAAATTGCCAGAACTTTAGCTTTCTCCTTTGGTCTTTTCATACATCTTTTCCAATGTCCAACGGATACTTGACTTAAGTTCTCTCAAACGATCAGCATCAACATTCTTAATGGTTATCTCACGAAGCACGTTGCCTTCTCGAACAATATTATAAGAAAATATCCTTTCAGCGGTTAATTGTCCACTTCTGGCTAGTTGAGTGTCCTTTTCCTGCATCCGCGCAAAGACTTTTTCAACAAGAAACTGACTGAAAGGCGGCGTATCAAAGTTGAAGCTTTTATCCTCTGCCAACACGACTCGCACTGAATCTTCGCTAATGTAAAGGTTCGCAAGAAGCTCCCCCGAAACCGTCTTAAGCGGAATAGTGTCTTCAAGCTGCACTGAAGCCGGCTGCGCTAAAGGCTCAGGCTCCGCCGCTGGCTCCTCTCGTAAAGTTTCTGCGGTGGCTGGCGCTTTGGCTAATTCTACGCGTTTAAACCCCTTTTCCAAAATGAGTGAATTAACAGCCTCAAGCATCGCCTGCATTTCCTTCAACTCAGACTGCAGTTCTTCAACTCTTTTCTCGAGTTTCGCCTTAAAAGTTAGGATGTTCTTTACTCGTTCACCGTTCTGGGACATCGCATTTCACAGCGATAAAATTTGGTCTATCCCCTATATCAACCCTTTCAACGTCTGAGTTGGCAAGATTAGGTTTAGCCTGGCGACAGTATAGTTTCCATATCTGATTTGGGGATGGAGAAACTTTTGACTTTAACTTTCAACTCGTTCTTCAAGAAGTCCTCAAACTCATGAAACACGGAACTGTCTGTAAGGTTTAGTTTGAAACACGTGTTTTTCCCTTCCAACAATGGACTCAAGTCGTAGAGGGCGGTTCTACTGGCGAAATCAGGATTTTCGGAAACAATTTTAACCAGAGTCTCAGGAAGCAGCTCTGAGAACAACCATGCGGTGTATGAGGCGTCCACAACATAATAGGATACGCTCTCACGAACCACACATTTCATATTTGACAGTATTTTTCTAAATGAAGAAGGATGAACATCTCTAGCCAAGAGAAAATTGTGGTACTTGCCGTCAACTTCAACCCAATCTGCATCCTCAGAAATTCTCCAACCGTGAATCCTGCAGACCTCTTTGAATCCTTTCAGAATCTCCCAGACTTTGGGCATCTTCATCTTTCAATGCTCACCTTTCTAGTCAGTATTTTCTAGAACAATATTCTATTCTCACGCGTAAATTTAAACTTATTTGTCGCCTTTTTCGAAAAAACGTCGGAAAATAAGTAAAGCTATTGACATTTTGTAGGCAAAACACGAGCCTATTTCGACAAGTTTACGACAAGATCCGAACATTTATCCAAGTCGAACTCTGCCAAGAAAACAGAAGAACATCCACATTTTTACAGCAAAAAATAATAAATCATACACAAGCACTAATAGAGCAGGGCAAAGGTTACATTGAAAACCAAGAATAGTGCTCCAACTCTGGATTTGACAGATTTGGGAATTCTAGACGCTTTGCAGGAGGATGCCCGACAAACCTACAGTTCCATAGGCAAGCGTTTGGGAATAGCGCATTCTACAGTTTATGATAGGATAAAGAGAATGGAGCACGAGGGAATAATCAAGAAATACACGGCTTTGATAGATGATGAAAAGGCTGGAGCGAAAGGCATAATGGCAATTATGACCGTCTACACGGATCCAAAAGAAAGCGAGACAGTTGCAGAGAAACTTTCTGAGGCACCTCAAGTTTTGGAAGTTTACACTTCGCTTTCTGAAGAGCTTCTCATCATGGCGAAAGTTGTTGAAAAAAATCAGGAGAACCTTCACGCATTCATCGCCAGTTCCGTAGCTCCTTTGTCAGGAGTCTTGAGGATTCGCACATCAATAGTCACAAAGAAATTTAAGGAAACCCAATTTTCGATAAGCGCTAACACAAAAAAGTTAACATTTATAAAAGCTACACATAATAAAATAGGAGAACACAGACTTTGAACGAAGAATCACAGAAAACTATCAAGAATCTTCCTAGAGAAAAAGCATTCTACTTCTTCACATCCATCGGCAACTACACTGGCGAAAGCGCAATGTCTCTGAAGGAGTTTATGGGGAAGATAAATGAAGTGGACGTTAAATCCTTGGAGTTTCACCTTTACCGAGGAGACTTTGAAAAATGGGTGAACGAAGCATTAGAAGATGCAAAGTTATCAGTAGCAATAGGCAGCCTTCGAAACCAGAACTACTTCGGAACAACACTTAGAGAACACCTTTACAGTATAGTTTCCAAACGCTGCAAAGAACTAAACGACGACTTCGGATCAACACCTACCAAAAACTGAAAACCTGAAATTTTTAAAAAATAATCCAAAAACACGCTAGCAGTTTCTGATTATGTTTCAAACGACCAATCTTTGGTTTAATAAAAATGGTTTTCTAGTAGATGTGAATGGGAAAAAGAAACATGACCATGAAGAAATGTTCTAGAGTAAAATTCCCAAACACTTTTACCTTCCGAGCTACTCATATGCTTCAATTATCGAGGAAGGAAATAGGAATGGCTAAGAAACAAGTAGCTCCTCCCATGGGCGTCATCGCTATTTTGTTAGGCGCCATTATTGGTGCTATTCTAACCTATGCTTATCAAATGAACTTGCCAACTTCTTTTTACGAGACCAACGCGGCTAGCTTAGTCGTTTTTGTTGCTATACCATTAATAACAGGTTTCATTGTTGGCTTGCTAAGTCCCGCGAATGCTTTCAGAAACGGCTTATTTGCAGGTGCGCTCGTTGGACTGTTCAACAGCGTGTTAGGCGGGATAAACCTAATCTACGCCACGACACTTCGAGAAGGTGAAGTGTACGCTTTCGCATTGTTTGCAATAGTGGCGGTTTTCATCTGGGCACTTCTTGCGGCAATTGCTGCGTGGCTAGGTCAAAAAGTCTACGAATAAGAACCACAGCCAGAAGATTTATCGTAATATTTCCCAGACGGAATATGGGTTATAGATAATTCTTCTTGAACTACATAATAGAGTTTATTTCCAGAACGTTAAAAAGGCATGATTTCCGGTGTTAAATGGTAAAGAAGAAGGCTTCATCGCAGACGCTAGGGAGGAGAAGGCACAGTGAGCTCTTTTCATTTGAAAAAACACAAAATCCTAACAGTTCTTTTTTGCTTACTAATTGTGATCTTTCCCCCAGCATTATTGACGATTGGAGCGGCACAAACAGACTCTGAATCATTTAGATCCATTGACTTGTACACTCAAAAAGAACCATACAGCGGCAGGGGACCAAACCAGCCCAGCAACGCTTTTGCGCCTCAGGAAGAAGTGCTTCTTTACGCGTACGTGACTTACAGAGATGATCCAGTAGCCGGGAAACTTGTAGCTTTTAACATTAATGGGCCAGCAAACAGTTTTGAAAACTTGACTTTCACACAGACGGCGGTCACGAATACGGATGGAGTGGCGAATGTAAGCTTTCGGTTAACATGGCCGAACGGTCACCCGAAAGAAGCGGTGTTCGGAGTTTGGAATGCCATAGCATCTGTAGACATAGCTGAGGTAACGGTTACCGATACTATGAGTTTTCAGGAGGGAAATATTATTGAACTTGTCAAGGTCGAGACTGTTGACATCAACAACTTCATCAAGACTACTTTCCTGAAAGGCGAACAAATGTATTTCAGGCTGACAGTCAGGAACATAGCAATGACGTACGAGACCGCCACGTTCATCATTGATACCTATGACAATCTCAGCGTAAGTTTTGGACAAGTTGTTCTTGCAGACAAGCAACTCGCGCCTGGAATGACCGTGCTGTTTGTTGAGGATCTTTTGATTCCAGAATCAGCAGCCGTCGGGGATGGCATAGCCTATGCGAATGCTTATACGGCGTTGCCGTCTGAGGGAGGAATACCATGGTCTTCCCAAGTTTCCACGACATTTTCGATTATTCGAATACCTTTTCATGATGTAGCCGTGATAAACGTTGTACCATCAGTCAACGAGACATTTCCATGTCACATCGTCAATGTCTCGGTTATTGTTAAAAACAAAGGAAATCTTCCGGAGACTTTCGATGTATCCGCCTATTACGACTCAAACCTTATTGAAACAATAAAGGTTGAACATCTTGGCTCTCGAACTGAGCTAAATCTTACATTCAAATGGGACACGTGCAGCTTAGAGCCTGGAAACTATACTTTAAGCGCCGTAGCCAGCATTGTACCCGAAGAAATGGATATTGATAACAACAGATTCGTGGACGGAGTTGTGCAAATCAAACCTTTGGCGCCTCCTCCGCCGTCAGAGCTTTTGGTTCCTAAATGGCTGCTGGCGCTGCTCTTCTTGTTGTTCGTTCTCTTGGGAGCCATTCTTGTTCTTCTAATCGCACTTGCCTTGTGGTGTAAACGCAAGAAACAAAAAGATGAGGATGCCGCCAATTTGCCACGTTCATCCATTGTTTCCGCTGATGAATATTCTTCCAAGGCGATTAAGACATGCAGCAACTGTGGAAGGCAATTCAATGGAATCTACACGTTTTGTCCCTACTGCATGAGTTTCCACGGAAAAGATTATGAGCAGTCAGTCTGAAAACGCTTAAGCTGATACGTTTTAGGCTTTATTCGATTATAGATTTCTAAAAACAAAAAAAGGCGGAGAAGGTACTAAAGAGGAAACTGTTGTGCCTTTATCCCGTCCAATTCTGAGCGATTAAGACAGCGTCGATTATGTTGACTTCACCGTCATTATCCATGTCTGCCCTTGGATCCCATCTGGAACTAGTTGGAGTTGATCCGAAGGCAACGCCCCAAATAGCTATGTCCGCAATGTCTACCACACCGTCTGCGTTAAGGTCCCCTCCTGTCGTTGGAGGAGCCACGGCAGAGTATTGATAGTTGCCTGAAATTTTGTCGTAGCTTGCTTTTGGAATTTCATCAGCACTCGAATCCACCATCTTTGTGTCTCTGTCTTTCAACTCTATGAGAGAGGAGAAATTCTGCCCACTCTCTGGGATAGCTATTATCTTGAATGTTATGGTGCCTAATGTGCCGCCTCCAGTCTTCGGTAGTTCAGGACTTAACAATGTGGCCGCAAAGCTGACGGAACCTGCTTCGTAGTCAACAAAGCCCGCATCGACAACGAAAATCTTGGTTGGGTTGCTTGGAGTAAGCCAATGACCAACAGGCATTTCTGCAGTTGTAACGTTTAGCATGGTGGTGTTGAAGAAAACCTTTAATTGGTAGCTGAAAACGGCTGGACTAACCCAATCAGCAGTCTTAATGCTGACTGTGAATTGAGTGCCCAATGGGGATGATCTTGTAAATGAATTGTTTGCGGGATCAATGTACACTGATGGATCAGGACTAGCCATAGTCGTTGTCATCGTGGTTAATACAGTGGCTAAGCAAAGGGTTATCACCATAAACAAAAATGTTTTTGTTCTCAAGCCCATCACCTTTTCTCGGTTAAACCGTAACCAGCAGCAATTTATAACTCTTCTGAAAGATACCTCCAGAGTAAAGTATGTTGTTTTTAAACACTTGGAAAGCCAAAATGCAAACTTGAATAATCCAGAAATTCCGAGAATCTTCTACGCACTAGAGAAGTTTTAATAATTTGATGATTTTTATATTGATGTCTGCTGCTGATGGATGTGATATGGAAAGAATTATGCGGCTACGGAACGTTTTCTGCATTCTTGTTCTGGTAATGCTACTTACGTCCTCGTTGGCTTTGCCTTTTCCACAAGTAGTCTTGGCTCAGGAAACTCTGCCTGTTCACAACATCAGAATCACTAGGGACTACGCAACTATCAATGAGGCATTGGAAGACAGTGATACGGTAGACGGGGATTCAATTACAGTCGATGCAGGAACATACTCTGAACTCATTGTCATAAATAAGTCCGTGTCGCTTGTGGGAAGCCAACCATCAAGCACAATAATTGACGGTGCAGAAAATGGAACAGTCATCCAGGTTTTAAAGTCTAACGTCAATGTGACTGGGTTTACCATTCGCAACAGTGGAGGCGCAGGATCCTCTGGCATTCAAATCAGCAATTCAAGTTCTTGCAGGGTATATGACAATATTTTCGAGGCAAACTGGTTTGGAGTTTGGCTCGACAACTGCACCGATAGCATTGTTTCAAACAATAATTTCACAGACAACTCTTTCGCAATAAACATGGGATCTTCCTCAAATATTTCAATTTTCCAAAACAACATGACCATGGGGAATTATGCGGTATGGATGACTGAAACTGAGAGCCTAAACTTCAGCAAGAACAACATATATAACAATAATAAAGGCGTCTGGATAACCAATTCCTCTAGCGTGCAAGTGGACTCTAATATTATCACGAATAACGCAGATGGAGTTAGGATGTATTATTCAGAAGACAGCAGCCTAGTAAACAATACAATTGCTGCTGACAAAGACAACGCAGTCTTCATGAGCAGCTGCACAAACACCAGCGTGGTTGGAAACGGTCTGTCGGCTGCGGCAAATCAAGCAATATACATTGAAAACTCTAACGGTAACAACCTGACCACGAACACGATTACAGCTAACGGTTATGATGGCATCTACCTGCAACAGTCAAATGAAAACACCATAAAAGGAAACAGAGTATCTAATGGCAGAAACGCGCTTGCACTTTCCAGATGCGAAAACAACACTATTTCTGGTACGAATACCTTTTCTGGAAGCGACTATGGTATTGCTTTGACTGAAACCACCAGAAACGAAGTCCTCGGAAACGACATATCACAAAACAATAACGGAATTTATCTAAACACCTGCGTCAATAACAATGTGTCCAGCAACAAGATTTTGAACAACACGTTGGGCATACTTTTAGAATCAGTTACAAACAATACTATCGTTTTTAACAACACAGTCACTGGAAACGTGAATGGCATAATTGCCCTAGACTCCAATGGCGTTTCCATGCTTCAAAACGTCTTCATCAGCAACACCGTCGCCGCAACACTTCAAAAATCCAATAACAACAGCGTTACAAACAATACTTTCACCCAAAACAACGTCGGTCTTGTTATAGAAAATTCTCGGGTTAACCTGGTTTACAGTAATGTATTTGAGGCGAACAATGATGGCTTTAAACTCATTGGCTCATCAAATAACAAGTATGAGCTTAACCAAGTCAACTCAAATCTCGGAGTAGGAATAAACGTCACAAACTCCAACCTCAACTACATTGTGCATAACAGCTTCTTCAACAACAGTCTAAGCCCATATTCTTCTAATTCATCCGACAAATGGGATAACGGAGTGGAAGGCAACTTTTGGGGATATGCAGGGCTTGTTGATGACGACAAAGATGGCATTGCCGACAGCCAATTTGTCATAGGCGAAATCCAAGATAATTTCCCACTGATGGGCAAATACATTCAGTTCTCAATATTAGTTGGTAACAACCAATACACTGTAGGAATCGTTACAAACACTTCCGTTTCGGGCTTCACCTATTTCCGCGAGGCGCAGCAAACCAGCATTATTAGGTTTACAGTAAGCGACTTTGAAGGTTTAGGCATTTGCAGAATAAGTATACCTACAGCCTTGATTCAGCCTCCCTTTGACGTTACCGTGGACAGCGTTGCACCGTTGTTCCAGAAGATTGTTTCGACTAACCAAACCACTTCTTTACTCTATTTCACATTCCCATATGTTGGCATCGAGAGCGATGTTAGAATCGAGAACGCTGCGCCGAATCCTCCTTTCTGGACTGAATTCTGGTTCTTGGGAATGATCGCATTGGCAAGCGTCATAGGCGTTCTCTCTTCAGCCATATTCGTATTCTATCGAAGACTAGGCGCGTACAGGAAGAGCATTGAGGAATTTGAAAAGAGGCTAGAGGAAAGAGAGGCAAGCACACTCGAAGTGGCACGCAGACTCTTCGACATAGATGTGGAAAGACGCGGAAACAAAATCGGCAAATTTGAAGAAAAATACGGCGTCAAGATTCGCCCCCGCGAAAATCTTGAAACCATCCTCAGAGGTCTAGAGTTGAAGAAAAAGGAGAAAAAGGAAAAAAATGAAGAAGACAATAGTTAACCTTCCGGTTAAGTATCCCACTGGATTTAGAAACGCTAAGCCTAAAAAGGCTGTTGATGAAGAATGGTGTCAGTGACTTTTGCAGTTTCCAAAGGTGGCGTGGGCAAGTCCCTACTAACAGCTAATGTGGCGGCAGCTCTAGCGGCAAGAGGGAAAAAAGTTGTGCTAATCGAAGGCGACCCTAACAGACCATTACAGACCATTTTCGGAACAGAAATCAGCTCAGAAAAAACAAAACTCGAAGACATCGTAAAAAAAGACCTAGACGTTGCTCAAGCGATATACCCCACAGGAATTGAAAACCTGTTCCTAGTGCCTTCAGGCGTATCTTTAGAAGGCTATTTCGACCTAGACCCCATTGGGTTTGCACGCAAACTCGCAGAGGTGAATGCAGATTTCATTTTTATTGACGTCCCATTCCCAATGGGTGAAGCAGCCTTCCTGTCCTTAGGAGTCTGCCAGTACTTCGTAGTTATCTTGACTGAGGACGAGTTTGTCCTTTGCGTCGAATCTGCCATCGACACCATTAGATTGGGAAGATATCTTTTGAAATGTGTTCCCATCGGATTTGTACTGAACAAGATAAAGAATCCGGAGAAGTTCAATGACGAATTTGTCAAAGACCTTGAGGATCTGCTCGAAATCTCTTGCATCTCAAAGATACAGGAGAACCCAGAAATTTCAAAATCTTACGGTGGTGTAAGGTCGCAGGGAGCATTTGTGGCTTATCAGAGACTCCTAAAAAGCGAATTTGCCAAGAGCATTGATAAGATAGCTGATGCGCTTACGGCTAACCTTCCGCCACCTGCAAAGAAGGATTCTGTTAAGCTCATGCTGGAAGTTGTCGGAACCAAAAAATAGCCCTTAGTGTTCTTCGATCGCTATCATCATTTTCCAAAGTTTGAGCTTCTTCTTCTCATCTTCTGTTAGGAAGACGCTTATTTCAGCGGATTCACATTTTGCAATAAGCGCCTTCAACGCCGTGCTTTCTTCCGGGGTTGTTTTTCTGCCTATTCGCTGAAGCCTGCGGGCTATCCCCGCGGTTTCATGGAACACTATCCCCGCATTAAGTATGCTTGCAACATTTTTTTCAAGCAGGTCAATGATTTGCTGCACCCTTTCCTTGCCTTCTAGAATGTAAATCGTTTTTCTAGCATCAGGTCTCTCAGAGTATATTCCAGACTCGTGACGAACTATTCCAACTTTTTCCAACTCTCTCATGTGCTTGAGCACTCCTGGAAGAGTCATCTTACGGTCGTAGTCATCTTCAAGCTTTTTTGCGATGTCTGAGAGGGAGCGCCATTCAAACTTTAGAAGCAACTTTATTATCTCTACTCTAACCTCGTTTTCAAAGGCGTGTAGAAGCCTCCAGAAATCTATTTCACTAGTTGACGTGTTCATTTCAGACAGCATTAGAACTGTTTGAAGATGAAAATAAGGTTTTTGACAAAGCCGAATTTCTCCTTTGCCTTGCAACCATGACGCATCGAATTACAGGTTTACGGGTTGATGGTAGGATTACTGCAGAAGGTTTTAGTCTAGCCGCAGAATATGGAGAATAATGGCGGGATGCTTACAAGCCTTGGCAAAACAAATATTTTACTTAATGGTTTAATTGTTTCTATCGCCGTAAAGGGTGACAACTCTTTATATACCGTTTAACACTAACGTCTATTGAACGCGCGCGGAAAAGTAATCTCTTCATTTCTCCGCTCCTTTCCTTTCTGTTCAGCACGCGCGCGTTCTTTTTAATTTGCTTCTACGGGTAGGTTTTGTTAAATTCTGTGGCTACTTTGCTAATGTCGAGAATGTCAATGAGGGCGTCGTTGTTTATGTCAGCGATGGGATTCCAATTTGGATCGTTCGGGGTGGTTCCGAAAACCTGTGCCACAATGGCAATGTCAAGGATGTCAACAATTGCATCACCATTCAAGTCTCCAGCAATCTTCACAATTATTTTGTTGAGAACAAAAATGTTGTCTGTGATGTTTCTTTCATCAGAAACTGGGCCTGCTTGAAACTTTGCTTCGTAATCAACGTATAGTGACATGTTGCCGGAGTCTAGGACAAAGGTTTGAGAGATATTCTCGTTTTGAGCGACATTCACTACGTCAAATGTGGCAATTTGTGTATTGTTCAGGTAAGCGGAAACATTGAATGTTTCGCTGGTTTCTCCAAGGTTGTGAACAGTCACTATAACCTTTAGTTTGTCACCGAAGTAGAGCCTTGTTGCGTTGGCTACTATTTTAGAGAGGGTTATTTCATGTATTTTGGGAAGAACTATGGTTTTTGCTCCAATTATCTTCACAGTGTTGGCAGGATGGGTGACGGGAAAGAACAGGTAGGTGGAAGTCTCATCTTCTGTCACTGTATAGTTTGTTGGCTCTGCGTTGATTAGGACTTTCCATTCGGTTGTTGAGGAATACATGATCGGTTTCGGTATCATTGTTCGACAGAAACCGAGAGAGTTGTTTATGGTGTCTATTTCGAACTGCACGAATCTGTCGTTTGGATGCAACATTAAACTGGAAACGGTGTAATTGCATATCGTGTCTATGAAGTACGTAGTATTGTTCCATTCGCCAACATTAGCATGCAGCAGGACACCATTTAAGGGAAAACTATCCACGTCTTGAGGGTTGAGCATGTAGGGTTCGTCGCCTATGCCGTCGCTTCCAGTCAGGTTTTGGTATGGTCCACTAAACAAGTCTGTCCAGTTGTGGTCGCTCCAGTAGTTACCGCCTGAAGGATATCCGTCGTCCCAAATGTTTACGGATTCCCCGAGGAAGTCAACCTGCACTATGTTATCTACAAAATTGTTATGACAAATCTTGTTTTGGAAAGAGTCTGTAAACCTTAAGCCAGGCCAGTTTTGGGATAGATAATTGCTTTGAATGCTGTTGTTGTTTGAATTTTCTAGGCGTATTGCACTCCATTTGTTAGCTGTTATATTGTTTCTTTCAAAAATATTGTAAGAGGAATGAAACATGTAAATTCCTTCGTTGTTTCTTGCGATGTTGTTGTCTTGGATTGTGTTGTTTTCAGATGAAAATAACCCTACCCCGTAGGTTTCGTTGATTTCTGTGATGTTATTGTTTTGGATTAAGTTGCCAGTCGAGGATTCAAGTCTAATGCCTGCCCAGCAACTTATTCGGTCTCGCGTTATTGTGTTATTCAATATTTGGTTATTGTGAGAGTTGGAAAGAAGGACGGCGTAGTAGTATATGTCTACTAAATTGTTGTCTATTAACCGACAGTTTTGGGAGTGGATAAGAAATATGCCGTCGTGGCCTAGCTTCATGGTGATGTTATTGATTAGCACGTTTGTTGCTCGTATTGAGATTATTGGTCCGGACTGTTCTCCATTGATAATTGTTAATTGTCTGTCTTCTCCAGTTAAAGTAAGATCATTTTTGTTGATTGTCAGTGTTTCGTAATATGCTCCTGGTGCTATGAGTATCACGTCTCCAGCGTCTGCTGCGTTTATCGCTGTTTGTATTCGTGGGTAGTCAATGGGAACTCTCAAAACGTTTGGATTTGACTCCCCCAGACCAAGTGGCACAGGTAGAAATAGGCATGATGACAAAATTGCGATTAGCAATGCGATAAGCAGTAGACGCATACCTTAGTATTTACTGTCGTATTTCTTATCTGTTATGGAACAATTCTATATAATAATGCTTCAAGCCCTATGCAGAAGACTATTCAATTGCAATTACAGAAAAAGAGGGATTGAGGCTTTGAATGTCTATATTTTCAGAAGCTTCGCAGTCGTCACCAAGTCCATCAGGTCGATTTGCCCATCGTGATTCACATCAGACAGGAAATTATAGTTTGGTTGATCTTTCTTTGCTCCGTAGTGGCTTACTATTATTGCTATGTCTCTCATGGTTACTTCGCCGTCAAGGTTGACGTCTCCAGGTGGATCGACAAATACTTCGCAGTAGCAGACTACTGCTGTCTTTGGTCCATCCATGTGAAGTGTCATTGTAGCACATTCGGGTACCATTTGTCCGTCTATTTTCCACCAGCGGAAAGTGTAATTATGCCATTGGTTGTGCGCTATGGTTGGAGCGCTTAAAGTGACGTATGAGCATTCGTCAAACCAGCCGCTTGGGGGAGTTGGAGCTGGACAGAGTCCTTCAGGATTAGTCTTGACTGTCAAGTAGTACTGTGTCTTATAGTTTCCAGTTACGCTTCCTGATGTTGCAACTGTTATGGTGTCAGTTTGCAGTGTGGACAACCCGGCTGTTGAAACCCAACAGTAGCGCTTGACATCTGGGGTTACGACTAAGGGGCAATTGAATGCGAAGGTGTGAGACGAGGTGTCGTCGAACCAAAAGGAAGCGCCATCCCTATCATAGTCTGTTCCGTCAATAGTCATTACCGTACCAGAGAAGTCGGAGCCAACGCCAGACTGTGCAAAGGTAATATAATATTGGGCTATCCAGTTCCACGTTATGCTTGAGGCACTGTTGATGGTGAAAGCCACCGAAGTTCCTGTTCCGGAAGAAGGAACACTGCCAGTACCAGTCCAGCCAGTACACCCATATCTTATTCCGCCAGATTGGTCAGCCGGGCTAGTGACAGAAGCTGTTATGGCAGTGCCAGCATAAAACCATCCGCTCGCGGGGGTAGGTGCGTTATGAGCTGAACTCACAGTTAGGTAGTACCAAGTAAAAGTGTGGGTTGGCGCCCATAATACGACATTGAGGCTCATTCCATAGATATTTTCCGAAGGAGCTCCATTTACAGTAATACTTATGTCAGCCGTGAACCCAAGCAATCGCCATACTCTAAACTGAGCTAATCCGCTTCCGTCTGTCGTAGTCGAGGCTGAGCTACCCCATCCCCAGAACCATGAACCATCCTCCACTTTAACAGACCCCGCAGACAGCATACTAATGCCTACAGAAATTCCAGACACGCTTGGAGACAACTGCACTCTGACATATGCTCCTGGATCCTCGTCGTCTGGTTCAGCGAAAACTGGCTTGGTGAGAAACGTTGCGCCGATGCCTAGAATAAGTATTCCTAGCAGAATCATACTTAGAAATTTCTTCATTTTCTCCTCGTTCCTTTTTTGCACTTTGTATGTGCAGTAGCATGTAGGGAGCGATTATACTAATAAATTTTATGGAAGATTGTTCCACTGAAGGTAAGAATTGAATGAATTAGTATTTTGACTTAAATTAAAATCAATGCTACAAGAATGTATTAGTCTATCCATTATTTACCATGATTGCAAGAAACAAGGTCCTAGAGTTTGACTCATTTGATAAGTTGCTATGTTACTAATCTGGTGTCGAATCTATTAATCTGCGGATGTGCTTACATACGTTTAGCAACTTCGCATTCGACTCCAGCAAAGCTGGCTTATGCGGTAAGTTTAAGCGATTGTTTTGCTATTAATTAGTTATAGATAATCGTGATCAACTGGCGAGTGTAAGACGATGACGTTGGCGAGTATTTTGTCCCGACAAAAACACATCGCGACGCCGATTTTGATTTTCGCATTAATGCTTTCTTGTCTTAGCACACGTAACGTACTGTTCGTAAGAATCGCCAGCGCTGGGACAACTTGGATCGTTGACGACGACGGCTCAACCATTGGCTCAATACAAACAGCTATTAATTCTGCAAACGATGGAGACACTATTTTGGTTCTCTCAGGAACATATTACGAGCACCTATTTGTGGAAAAGAGACTTTCAATCATTGGAGAAAACGAAAACACTACGATAATAGACGGCGGCGGACTTGGAATAATCGTTCACGTTGCAGGAAACAACATAACTTTGAAAGGGTTCACGATTCAACATGGAGAAACAGGAGTGTTTATCGAAAACGGCAAGGAAGAAAACACCCTGTCTGAAAACAAGGTATTGCTCAACATGTTTTCTGGAATATATGGAGATCAATGCGGCAAAACCGTTATTGCAAATAACAACGTGTCTTTTAACGGGTGGCATGGAATATTTTTATACGGATGCGCGCCAAGCATCTTGGACAGCAACTTCATTTTTTCGAATGGTGACGACGGGATACGCATTCGTTATTCAAGTAACAACACGATAACAGGAAACTTTGTGGTTGCAAATGAAAACGGCATACTGGTATATTCTGATGAGGATCCGATTCGTCTGGGCGAGCTTTCAAAGAATAACGTCATCAGAGAAAACCACGTGTTGAATAATTCGTGTGGAATAAGCATCCGGCATTATGGAGTTGATGTGTCGCCTGCGAGAAACGAGATTTCAGAAAATAACATTGATTACAACGGTGTTGGCTTGAACATTACCGGATCAAATGACAATTTGGTCTATCACAACAATTTCATTAACAATTCTGAACAGTTTTCCCTTGAACAATCATACAATGACATTTGGGATGGCGGCTATTACGTCGGAGGCAACTATTGGAGTGACCATGTTTACAATGATACGTATTGGGGAGTTAGTCAGAACATTACTGGAAGTGATGGAGTAATTGACGTGTCCTATCAGGTTTCAACAAACTCTACTAGCGAAGACAGGTTTCCATTTTCACAGGCGGATGGATGGATGGTAGTTCCAGAGGTAAACGTTACTTCTCCTTTAAACGGAACATATAGAGTAAACACTCTCACCTTAGCATTGTCGTTGAATAAGCCGGCGTTGGTAAGCTACAGCTTGGATGATCAGGCGAACTCTACGCTTGCAGAAAACTTGACGCTTAGTGATTTGCTCGTTGGAGCCCACAGTGTAAGAGTTTATACTGTTGACACTTTGTATCAAGAGGCATCGTCTGAAGCTCAGTTCACGATCACCTTTGTTGGCGATTTGAATCTAGATATGATCGTGGATATTGTTGATATTTCTATGGTTGCAAGTCATTTTGGGGAGACCCTTGGAAGCCAAGAATGGAACAGCGACATGGATTTGAATGGTGACAATGAGATCGAAATAGTTGACATCACTATAGTCGCGCAACAATTTGGGAACACACTATAGCATCTGACATGCTCACGCCTGCGCTTTTTGGAACTTTGCTAGACACTAAAAAGAGTGTGGGTTGATTTAGCAAAAAATGTGCTATGGGTCTATTTTGCCGAATTCTAACGCTACCTTTGTTATGTCAATGATATTGATTTCGCCGTTGTCATCCAAGTCCGCATTGGGGTTCCAGCGGGGATTTCCTGGCACTGTTTCCCAAGCTATGGCTACAAGAGTCACATCCAAAATGCCAACTTCGCCGTCGCCATCGACATCGCCTAAGATTGTTTCTTTTATCCATCCGTCTATCTTGTTGTTATTGGAAGTGTCTAATTCGCCTGGCAATAGTTGGGCAGCTGCACTTATTGTATAGTTTCCTTTCGGGACGGTTGCGGTGTCCCATGTGAAGTTCAGGGTTAGTGGCGTTTCCGGAGCCAAGTTCGTGACTGTTTGCGTGCTGATGGCTGTTGAATCATAGTATAGCGTGACATCGAAGGTTTCAGCTTGTTCGCCGAAGTTCGCTACTGCAACTGTTATTGGCACAACTGTGTCATTCACGATGCTTTTTGCAGAGTTTACTTGGATCACGGCTACGTCTCTTTCCCCTGCTCGAACCACCCCATTAGTGACCGTGTGAGGTATGGGGAACGTGTTCGGAGGAGGTGAGTCGTCGAGTAAATTAGTATTTTCGCCAGCAACGCCTAAATCCAATCCGGTAGCTCCCAAGCCTTTGACTTTGAAGTCTATAGTTTCTAGTACGGTTGTGCCATCGAAACCTGGAATCATTCCTAAGAAAGTTGCAAATGTGTGTATTAAGCCGTGAGTGCCATTGTAGTTGTCTGTGAAGGAATTCTCAATTATCAGAACGCCAGGACTATCATCTGGCCAAATTGGTCCCGATGTTCTTTCTGTGGCGTTTAGCACTGCAGATCTGTAGTAGAGTTCGACTTTCCAAGCGTAAAGGTGTTCCACGTTTTCCACGATCACGTTGACGCTGAAGGTGTCTCCCTCCATAAGGCCTGTTATCAATGGCGGATCAATGTAGACCCTCGCTGTTTGGGCTTTGACACTGAAAGGAATTGAGCCTAACATTAAGAATAGGGCAATTATGAGCGTTAATGATTTTCGATTCATCATTTCTCCACCTATAATATCATCTTGAATTATGTGTTGCCTGTTTATAATACGCTTGTTCTCATTTACTTGTTCGTACAGTATTAACTCTCGCCTTACGTTTCAGTAAACAAACAAAAAAATGGAGGAGATTTGTTTTTGGATTGTAGCTTCTGACGCCTATGGAACTCTTCGGCAGTAATTCTTGGCAACCACGACAACATCATAGATGTCTATGACACCGTCTGGAGTGCCAGGAGTAACGTCACCGGTGAAGTCCCAAGGAGCGTAGCTTGAACCATATGCTTTGGCGATGTTTGCCAGATCAACCTCGTCTACGTGTCCGCTGTAGTCAAGGTCACCAGGTATCGGAGCGAACGTGTACCAGATCGAAGTGTTGTTCACATATGGACCGTCAATGTCATACACGTAAGGACAAATCTGTCCACTCTGTGGGCATATGCATAGTCCATCTATTGAGCCGTCCTTCGATATTTCATTGGTGCAGTTTTCGACTGTCCACACATGGGTAGTTACGTTGTTGAGTGTGTACACTGGGAAGTCTGGAGCCGGCCATGGGTTCACCGTCTTGAATGTGATTCCCACTACGCGGCCAGAGCCGTTCATTGAATCCTTCACGCAGGGCCTTACTATCTTCAGGTACACATAGTCTGCGCCCTTCACAAGTTCGAACACTTCATATGGTGATGGGTACAGGTCTTGGTAAATCACTATGTCTTGTAGCGTGGTGCTTTGCTGGTCTGGATCGAATTTGACCCAGAGTTCTATGCTCTTGATTCTGACAGCGTTGCCAATTTGGACTGTCAATGTGAATGTGTCACCGACTTTGCTCTTTGTTATGTTCCCTTGAGCAAGTTCTGCAAAGCATATTGTTGGCTCCAAGGGGACAAGCGCCACGTATCCATCTTCACATTCGTGCGGGGTGATTGGAGCACTGCATTGATTTACGAGCTCACACTCTATATCGAAAACGAAAACTGCTACACCTTGATCGTAGCAGATGTCGTTGTCAATGTGGAACGTGAGAGTTGCAACCTTTGCTGACCCGTTGAAAGGCAAGCTATCATAGGCAGCAACAGCCTGCTCGTAAGGCATGGTTTTGGTGTAGTTTGCAAACGGCTTGACGATGATCTCTGAGCCTGGGAATATTTCAGTTGTAAGAACTGTGTAGCTCTTCAAACTGAAGAAATATGTATTCCAGGTTAGGTTAAATGAATAACCAAAGAGATTCACTACGTCAAGTATCCAAACGTCAACAGTGAAGTCTGTGCAGTATTTTACTCCTGTGAAGTTGTACCAGCCTCTGTTTTCGTTCCAAGTCCATGTATCGTTTATTTTGACAGCACATTCTGGTATCGTTGGGGGTGGCGGTGGTGGAGGTGTATAAGCCATTACGGGTAGAGCTGACATCAGAAGCACTAGAGCTATCGCAAATACAAATAACTTCTTCATTTCTCCTTTCTCCTTTCTTTCTGCAATACTATAAAGCACAACTTTCCCTATTTAAACTCTACGGAATTATCTTCTATACCGAAACGCAACAACAAAACAGCAACAAACATGATTAACCCATAGTAAAATAAACACAAACTTAATCTTCGCCCCATCAATTCTATAACATATTCTTGAAAACCAAAAAACATTATCGCCGTTCACAGCGCAAGAAAACTGGAATTGTCACACCCGTTTTGCTAGTTGTTGCCTTGGCAATTTTCGCGGTTCTCTTTATGCGGACATCACAACAAACCCCTCCACTGGAGAACAAAGCCGCTATTATCGACCAACTCGCATCTGAACAGCCTGACCCAGACTTTTACCTCGCCGTTCAAGAAATTCTCGTCCAACATGAAATCTCAACATACTACTATGGATACGGCGCCATCGACGTAGACTTTTACAAGAACCTCCCGCAAATGGGTTGCAAACTACTAATATTCAGAGTTCATGCTGCCCTAAACGATAAGGTGAACGACCTGGCTCTCTTCACCGACGAACAGTGGAGCGACGAAAAAGCTTCATCCACCTATCTTAGCGACGTATGGAATGATCGAATCGTACCTGTAGCGCGCACGCTCGAACCAGATGCACAAAAATACTTCGGAGTAACCTCAAAATTCATCAAAGAAAGCATGAACGGAAGATTCGACAACGTCATGATAATAATGATGGGATGCGACACATTATCAACAAACAAAATGGCTGAAACCTTCGTAAAAGAAAAAGGTGCAAAGTTCTACACAGGCTGGACTGGACTCGTAGGCGCCCAACACACAGACAAAGCAACCAAAGACCTCATAGAAGCATTACTTGAAGGAAAAAACGTTGAAGCCGCCATCAACGAAGCAATGAATAAAAATGGTGCAGACCCAAACTTCGACAGCACACTTTCATGGTACCCAATAGAAGCTGGAAGCACAAAACTAACAAATTCGCACTCCGAAAACAAAATAGTAACAGCAGATTACAGCCAAAACTCAAGCAGATACATCTGGCTCGCCAATTACGCATTTCAGAATAAAGAAGAATAAAGCAAAGTTTTCAAGCTTGCATGCCGAACTGCAGTGCAGCCAAAGAAATATCAACAATGTCTATGGAGCCATCTTCGTCCAAATCGCATTTTCCATAGTAACCCGATGACCCCTTAGCACATCCGAACGACTTCGCCAAAAGAGTCAAATCCTCAATATCCACTTCGCCGTCAACGTTTACATCAGCAATCAGGGAAGGGGTGTCTGGGTCAGGATTTTGAACGCCTTGTCCTGCAGACTCTATAATCACATAACCGTCCACAGCAATGTTTGGGATCGGAATCGAACTGCACGTGCTCAACTTGACCGCATCCGACCGGATTGGAAACTCTGAAGACAAGTTTATCCTCGCTTCACCCACAGCAGTAGCGTTAAAAGTTATCGTTGCAAGAACCCCGCTACCATCTGCAAAACCTTCGCCGAAAATCGCAACGGCAAGCCACACTCGCCCAAATATGCTGCTGTAAGTATCGTTGATTTCGCCTTTAGGCGAAAAAGTATGGTTAATGTTTGAGAGAAAATTGCCTTGCTCAACAGACAAACAGTCTAGATTCGCGGTATTGTACAAAACCGCAAAGTCGAATGCTTGAAGCTTTGAAACGTTAGAGATTTCCACGGTCACCTGAAACGTTTTCCCGACAGGCACAGTGATTCTAGCGGGATTAATAAAAACAGTAGCCAAAGGAGTCTCAGCATGAACAACGATGACCAGTGAAGAGACAATTACTAGGAACAGAATAGCAGACACGAATTTTCTCTGCACAACTACCCCTCCCCTGTTAGAGTAACGGAACTTGGCATGTATTTAAGTTTTGAGTAACTATTCTAACTGGTTATTCTATTAACATGACTCAGATTGTGCCATGATAAGAAGCTTTAACAGCGTTTGTCAAAGTTCAAGGCAGCCAGCGTGATGTCAATAATATCTATGAAATTATCAAGGTTCATATCATAAAGAATGCTGTAATCTGGCTGACCAATATGCGAATCAAAGGTTATTGCGATCGCGGCAATGTCTAATATGTTGACTTCGCCGTCACCGTTAACATCGCCCATCATTTTGATCTTGACTAGACCATCAGTATAGACATTGTTAACCATAATCGCCTCGCCAGAAACTGCACCTGCATCTGCTTTCAACCTGTAACGGTTACATGGAACAAAACTTGACGTATTCCACTTAAACGATACTAATACGGTTTGTCCCACAGGTAAGTTGTTCACGCTTCGCACATCCACAGCTAGAACGCCACTGTAAAGTGTCACATTGAAACTTTCAACAAAGTTGCCATAGTTTCGCACGGTTGCAGTAACATTAACAATCCATCCAACATAAGCATCAACAAGCGACGAAGACACGTTCAAAACGCCTATATCATGTATTCTAATCGCCGCCACAATCGGATAAGGATCGCTATTAGCGGCATCTATAATGTGGGGCGTGTCTCCTATGCCATCACTACCAGTCACGTTTTGGTATGGTCCACTAAAATTGTCTACTCCTGTGTAATTGCTCCAAAAGTTTCCACCAGATGGATATCCATCGCTCCAAACATTACCCCCAACATTGAAAGCGCTAACCTGAACAGTATTGTTAATGAAAGCATTGTGAAAGAGTCTGTTGCCTGTTGACTCAGAAATGTATAATCCCTGACTTTTACTACGGACTATTTGATTCCCAGAAACTTCGTTGTTATTTGCACTAACAAGCCGAATTCCGGTGTTGCTTTCGGTTGAGTTATTCTCTTTAACAACAGAGTTGTTTGATTCAAGTAGTCGCACTCCGTTATCATTGCCGAAAATTACATTCCCTTGTATGACGCATGAGTTGCAAGAACGCAAGAATATTCCATCCCACATGTTATAGCTAACATTGCTACGTTCAATAACGCTGAAATCTGAACTAGAAAGCCAAATGCCATATTGACCATTCTCAGCCACTACGCTATCGCTGATTCTAGTATTATATGAATCATCAACAACTATACCCTCTTTTGTATTGCCTCGTACAACGTTATTGCCAAGCAAACAACTGTTAGAACCTGTAATGTGAATCCCTTCATTGACACTGTCAACAACAACATTGCCAGTTATGATGGACGCATTGGATGTTAACAACCGAAGCCCAACGTCATTTCCTGAAACAACATTATTCTTCAATGTTGAATTTCTAGAGGAGGAAACTAACATGCCCTCGTTTCCACTATTCGCTATCGTATTGCCGTCTATAGTGCAAAACGGTGAGTCAAACAGGCGAACACCATAATCTGCACTCAGCGAAACCGTATTGTCCTCAACAATATTCATGCCCGATAGCGAAAGATAAACGCCATCATAGGTACTGCCTGAAATATCATTGTTAATCGTCGTGCAATTAGCAGATCCATAGATTCGAACTCCATACGCGTTACCAGATATAACATTGCTCGCCACAGTGTTGTTTATGCAGTTACCTAGGTAAATCCCTGCAAGCGTATTCGAAGTCACATTGCTTCCAAGAGTATTCAAAGTCACATTGTTTCCATTCAGAATACTGCCAACGCTGAAGGCCATAGAGATGCCGGTGCGTCCATTTTCGACAACCGTATTGCTGTCTAACAGCAGATTGTCAGAATACTCTGTAACAACGCCGTCCAATTCGTTGTGTATGACAAGATTAGTTCGTATTTGCGCATTGTTTGAATAATAAAGCGAAATCCCTGCAGTGTTGTTATACATAATATTCCCGTCTAGGGTACAGTTTGGCGAGTATGCGACAAGCAAACCCTGACCATTACCATGAAGTTCCATATCATTAACATTAATATTGCTTGAATTGATGATTGCCAAATATCCAACGCTAGGATAAGATGCCGAATTTATCGCAAGGCTCGACTTATTAACAAGGTATTGAACGTCTCTTCCTTCAATCTTATTCGAAGTGTCAATATTCAAAATAAAATCTCCAAGTGCTAATCCAATGACACTAAGACCGTAAGTATTGCCAACAAGAGTGTTGCTCTTCAGTATGTTGCCGCCAGAACTTAGAAAGCTTATGCCTAACTTGTTATTGGCTACGTTATTTCCGGTCAACGTGCAATTTCCGGATCGTTCAATATGAATGGCTTCACTGCCGCTGGACGAGATGCTATTCGTAGAAAGGACATTGCTGTTGGAGTACTGTAGCAAAATGCCAATCCTGCCACAACTGCCCACTGTATTCTCTCTCAAAGTATTATCGCTTGAATATCTCAAATCAAAGCCATTATTGACGCTACTCGACAAAGAGTTAAACCGTAATGTTGCCGACTTTGAATAGTTCAAACGCACATCTGTATCTAGACTGTTCATCAAAACATTATTCTCTATGTTGGCACCATTCGAATATTGAAGATGAATCCCAACAGAATTGCTGAAGAAGGTATTTGAGCCTACATAGGCGCCTGTTGAGTTTAGAAGGTACATCCCAAAGTAATTATTGCGAAAATCGTTTCCTGTGATGTTAACAAAGGCTGCTTGGTTAATATATATGCCAGCGCTAGGTGCAGCGGAACCACTGTTTTGTATTGTGAAGTTGGTGATGGAAACGTTGCTTGAAGACACGAAAACGACAGACCCTGCGCCACCCCCGTCAATGCTAGTTGTGCTCTTGTTTTGACCAATGAGGGAAATTGACTTATTCACCACAACATTTCCAGTATAGGTTCCGTTAAGAACAAACACTGTATCCCCATCAGCTGCGTTGTTTATCGCCTCCTGGATCGTTCCGAAATCTGTTGGAACAGTAATTGTTACTGCGCCAGCCACGATATTCCACCTTAACGCAAAAACAGGAGTCAGCAACAAAGCCACAAGGACAATGCAAACTAGCCTCTTAAGCATGACACATCACTACTAACTATCGTAGCCACTTATCTTTATTAATTTCGGAAAAGTAAAGCAAGCCACTCCTTAGACCCACCTGAGCACTGACCCCCTTAAACTGATACTATTTACCGAAGTCCAACGCCACCAACGTGATATCGATTATGTTAATTTCGTTGTTACCATCCAAATCGCATCTAGCATCCCAGCGCGGATGCCCAGGAGTAGTTCCCCAGCTTAGGGCTACGAGCGTTATGTCGATTATGTCGACACTGCCATCGCCGTTGATGTCGGCACGCAACTTTTGAGGAGCCAATTCAAAACCTGCGGAAGCTATAGTATTCAGACCACTGTAGCTCGCACTTACATATACCGTGTAGTCACCCATTTCGGCATCTTCAGGCATTTTCAAGCTAACACGATAGTTCCCATTCAAGTCTGTCTGCGCAACTCGCACAGATATGGAACTGTTTTCTGGGTTTCGAATTTCCACAGCGGCATAAGCTTGCTTGGCAGCAACTCCGTTCAGAGTTACACTTCCTTCAATTCCAATGTTCGCACCAACCGTGAACGATGTCCCATTAACGCTCACTGTCACCACAAGAGCAGAGGGCGACTCAAGCTGGAAAGCAGTAGTATTAGAAACTGGCGACCCCTCATAACTACACAATGCGTAAACAGTGTATATGCCTGACAGTGATTGTGTTGAGAGACTAAAGTTGAAACTGAAATATCCTGAAGTGGCTGTCTCGACAGTTCTGGCAATTATTGAGTTACCAGTGGGATCATGAACTTCAGCGGAAACAAGCTTGCTTGGAATCGCCGTTTCGTTTACAGTCAATCTCCCATAGACTATGATTATCTCGTCAGCCTGATAAGACGCTCTGTCAGTCTGCATAGAAAGCTTAACTGTTGAAGCTGCAAAACAGTCTGACCTTAAAGCTAACGCGAAAACCAGAAAAATAAGAACTGCAAATTTGAGCTTCAAACACGATCATCCTCTATTAATCGTGAAGCTAGCGGACACTTCGGGGCAGTAGGGAACTCCTCCTAGATGCGGCCAATTGCTGAAGACATTTGCATAGACAGAGGCTGTGCCAACATGCACCACCTGTGGCATCGGCAAGGCTAAGATGAAGAAGGAAATCCCGTTAACTATTGGACCCTTGATGCACACAAGCCCGATCGTGGTTTGGTCAGCGTCAAACACATTGACGGTTACAAGCACTTCTTCTTTCTCTATGTTGACAGCGTTGATTTTGACCTTGAAGTATGCCATGCCGCCGACCTTGAAGGTGGACGCAGGATCGCCAACCTGATTACATGGAACAACCTCCAAGATTGTTATTGACTTAACGGGCATAGCAAGAATCGTGACAGCGCCATCCACAAACGTGTTATCTGCCAAGTTCACTTCCTCTGTGACGGCGCTAGCAACAGCTTTTACTTGGTAGCTCACATCCACAGGAAAGCCTGTTGTGTTCCATACAAAGAGCAAATCTCTGTTGGCTCCAGCTAAAAGACTGTTCACTGTTTGATAAGCAATGAAAACGTCTCCATAATACGCTGTTACATTAAACGTTTCGGTGAAGTTGCCGCTGTTTCTAACAGAAACGAATATGTCAACTGTTTGAGAAGCGTAGACTTCTGAAGCGGAAACGGTGATGCTTCTCACTGCCACATCGTGAATTGCAGCCAATATTCTGACAGCACCATCAACAAGAACATTATCACCCAAGTCTGTCTCACCTGAAAGTGCTGGAACCTCAGCCTTGATAACGTAGCTTTCTCCAGGATTTGTGCCAGACGTGTTCCACGTGAAAGTCACCGTTTTGTTAGCGCCTTTCGCTAGGCTTGTTACTGTTTGAGTGGATACGATAGTTTCATTGCGGTACACAGAGATGTCAAAAGTTTCTGTTTTGTTTCCTTCATTCGCCACCGTAACGTTGATGTTGACTAATTGTCCCGCTATGGCTTCTGTCATGGTTGTGGTAACATTTTTAACGGCAACATCTCTCTCAACCGGCACTACAGTAACGTAACCATCATAAGCTGCATGCGGAATAGGCTGACCGTTTGGATTGGCAAGTTTTGTATCTTCAAGCTCCAAATATGAAAAGCCAAACTCCTTGGTTCTAAAAGTAACTGTGGCGATAACGCCACTGCCGCTTACGCCAGACACATCTCCTAGAAGAGCACATGCCACTGTAATTCGACCATGTGTTTCATTATATTCGTTGTCTATAGTTCTGATAAACAAAGTTTCGCCTCCACTCTTGAGAAATTGTCCTTCCGCGACAGATGCGACATTTACAATTGAAGACTCGTAGTACAGTTTTATATCCCAGCCATAGACATCGTATGCTAAGAGAGTTATGCTAATGACAAACATGTCATCAGGACCTCCAACTGTAAGAGCATACGGCTTTAACATAAAATACTGGTCGGGCGCCAACACTTGGAAAACAGAAAACGAAGAGCACATGACTAGGAGAATCAGCGAAGCGCAGAGTGCAATCTTTCCTCTGCTTTTCAGAACAGAGTTCTTAGCGCGGATTTGAACCGATTTGTTTTGGAAATGGTCGCTCTTCAAATTTTATCACGGTCCTGTTATTCCAAAGGTCACGTGCGCCTCTGGGCAATAGGGAACTCCTCCAGCGTAAGGCCAGTCTGTAAGTGCGTTTACGTAAACTACAGCGTTTCCAACGATGGATGCTTGGGGTATAGGTGAGCCTAGTATGTAAGTGGTATTTCCCGGCGCGATTTGTCCCTTAAAAGAGATCATTCCTATGGTTGCAAGAGTTTGGTCGTAGACGTTTGCCGTTAGGAGCAGGGTTTCAGGGTCTATGGAGTTGCTGTTTATGCTTACTTTGAAGTAAGCCATGGTTCCTCTGGAAAAAGAAGTTCTAGGATCGCCGACTTGGTTGCATGGGGTGACTGAAACAATGGTTATGGAAAGCATTGATCTCGGCAAGACTGTCACGTTCCCGTCTGTGAGCGTGTTGTCTTCGAAACTTGTTTCTCCGGAAACAACGTTGGCTGTAGCCTTTATGGTGTAGCTTCTGTTTGCAGCTAAGCCAGCAGTGGACCAAGTGAGGGTCACAGATTGGGATCCGCCTGAGAGAAGATCGCTAACTGTTCTTGTTGCAAAGGCGGTGTCGTTATAGTATGCGGTGACAATGAACGTTTCTGTGTAGTCTCCTTTGTTGGTAACTGTTACGCTTACGTCTACTGGTTGTCCTTGGTAAACTTGCGTTCGCGATGGCTTCACCGTCTTAACTGCAACGTCATGAATCCCCTGTATTATTTCGATAGTGTCAGCTGTCAAAATGTTGTTGCCAAGGTCTATTTCGTCTTCTACGGCGGTTGCTTCTGCTCTTACTACGTACATGTTGCCAACTGCAGCCCCTGTAGTGTTCCACACCAATGATAAGGTAGCATAAGCTCCGATCACTAAGCCTGTCACAGACTGGATTGCGACAGCCGTTTCGTTAGCATATGCAACGACATCGAATGATTCTGCTTTCTTACCCAAATTTGATACTGCCACCGTGATTGTGACAAGCTGTCCTTCCGCAACGCTGAGCGGTGAAGCTGTTGCACTTGTGACTGCAATGTCACGGTAGATTTGGACCACGTCGACGGCGCCGCTCCAAGCCATGTGGGGCAACCGATTGCCGTTGACATCGCCAAGTATCGTGTCGCTGAGTTGGAGCAAAGAGCTTCCTAACGATTTGGTCTTGAAAGTTATAGTGGCTAAGACGCCTGAACCGTCTACTGCTGGAACATTGCCCATCAGTGCGCACATAGCTGAAATCATTCCTGCAGTAGTGCTTATGTTGGCGTTGAAAAATGTCTCGCCGCTAGTTTTTAGAAATGAGCCTTCTGTTATGCCTGTTCCGTTCAGGATGCTTGTATCATAATAGAGTTTGAATTCCCAACCGCTTAGTCCAATCACTTCTGTTACAGTGATGTTTATTGCAAACGTTTCGTCAGCTCCCCAAACTGTGGACGCTTGAGGGTCTACACGGACTGCTGTATATAGGCTGGAAATGCTGGTGGAGGAAAAAAGCGAAAACAACAAACCTTGAACTAATAAGAATGCTAGGAAATACGCTTTATTTTTTTTGGAGCGAAGAAAAAAAGGGAGCGAAAAGGTCATGGATCTGTTCTCCCATAGTTTCGCGCAACCAAGATTATGTCTAAGATGTTGATTTCATTATCGCAGTTCAAGTCTATGAATGCATACAGATTCCATTCAGAATCGCCTTGTTTCATCCCGAAAACTTTCGCTGCATTCACCAAGTCTACGAGGTCACAGTCACCATCCATGTCTAAATCACCTGGCACTGGTCTGTACAGATATGTTCCGTTAACTGCTTCATGCGTAATTTGTCCGCCTGTTCCATTAAGCCAAGAATAGTTGAAGGCAAGCGTAGTGTTGATTAAAGGTACTGTTGTATTCCATACTGATCCTTGCTTTACTTTGAAATGAACCCAAGCTAGGAGTGCACTTCCTTTGATTGGAACAAGGCCGGATACGTTCACGTAGACTGTGCCGTCGCCCCATCCCTTATACACCGTTATGCTTCCGCTGAAGGAGGGTACACTCACGTATGGATAGGCTATTTCCAAATAGGTTGTGTTGTATGTGAAGCTGAAGTTGAACGCGTTAAGGTTGGCAACGTTTGTGACGCTGATGTTTGCATCGAATTCTGTTGGAACCTTTTTGGCTGTGTATTCTGCTGGTGTGAACTGGATTTTTGGCATCACAGAATTGACTGAATACGTGCCGTTGTAAACAAGTTTCAAGATAGGCTTTGCATCAGGGTCAGCCACCGTTACGTTTCGAAGTGCAAAACTGCAACCGGCATTATTGGGATAGGTAGGGTCAAATGCTGATTTGAACGTAAGCGAAACTACGGCTATTGTTCCACTGAATGCTGGTGCGGGTGAACGAGCAGATACGAAAAGTGAAAAGTTTGCTACTGCTTGACTTAGAGGTGTGCTTTGGCTTATGTAATTGTTTCCCCAAGCTGTGGGAACTCTCAAGACTATACTAGTCAAGTTAAGCAGAGTGTTATCCCATGTTAGGTTAAATTGATATCCGTACAAGGTAGTCACGTTGGCTATTGTAACATTCACTGTAAATTGCGTGCCCAACGAGGGAGTTTCCAAAGCCACAGACGACGGATCGACTTTAACAACACATATGGGTGACAATGGCGGATAAGATCTCAATAGCCATGGCTCAAAAAGCACAGTTCCGCTTCCGCCCACGATGTCGCCTTTGCCGTTTGGATTGCTTGTGGCGTTGTATGGACCGGTTTCATTTCCCCACCAGTTATATCTTGCTTCAAGGGCTGTTGGGCCTTCCCAGACAAAGCCTTCTGTGTTATTTGCGAAATTGTTGAGGTTAATTGTGGCGCCTATTGGGTAATGCGTGCCGCCGTATTTGCTAACATTGCCCAAGAAGCTCATGTTCACATTTGTGACTTGGTTGTTTGAAACATTAGCATTAGTTATCAAGCCTATTAGTTGGATGCCTCTTCTATTTGTTGCGCCTTCTATGCCAATAATGCTGTTGCTTCTAATGATGGGAGAGTTGATGTCGCCGCCTGTGCCGTTGCCGGTTGCGTCGTTAACGAGAGAGATTCCTCTTCTATTATTTGTAAGATTGAGTATTGTGTTGCCAATAATTCTTAGGTTCGTGTATGTGCCATTTCCAGTCCCGTAATGAGTCGCACTGTTAACCGTGATGGCACCGCTCAAATATGAAGCGTCCATATTGCTGCCAGTGCTCATGTTTATCGTGTTGTAGCTGACAGTCTGCATCGAGGTTATGTTGACGTTGTCATAGGTCATGCTGAAATAGACCGTGCTTCCGTAGACTCCCTCATCAAGCGTGTTGTAGCTAACGTCTGTAGATCCTGTATGCTTCTCGAGCAAAATTGCATTTGATCCGGTTTGGGTGATTTGGTTATATTTGAATACCAATGATTCCTTGCCACTATGCGAATAAAGCCCATAATCCTCTTCATCATCAATATCATTTGTCCCGTAAATCACGTTGTTTGTAATAGTGTAGAAGAACCCTGTGACGTTTGATTCCGCATAAATCCCAACTCTTGTAGGCATACCGGAATTGCCAAGATGTGAAGGACTAGTGCCAGCATTCCTTAACGCAAAACCAGAGAATGTCACATTACCCGAGTTTGCGGTTATTCTGACCAATCCGTATATGGGAAGCGAGGTACTACTGCCACCGTCAATAATTGTTGAGTTTGCACCAGCTCCCATTACTTTTATCGGCTTGTCGATAACAATCTGACTTTCGCTGTAAGTGCCAGCCGACACGACAACGGTGTCACCTGCTGAAGCAGCATTTACAGCGCCCTGTATCGTCGGGTAATCGTAAGGCACAAGCACCGTCGCTACTCCGCCAACAGTCCAATTTGTAGGATTAGCCGACACTCCAGTTGTCGTTGTGACATTGAAGGTGTATGCTCCCGGTTTAGTTATGACTATCTTGAAGACGATATTCAAAGTCGCGCTAGCATCGATTAAAAGGTCGTCAATGATCTTTGTCGTGTTCACAACCCAAGGAGACTGTGAGATTATGTCTGGATCGTTATAGGGGTTCGTCAGGTTCCAGTCCGCCATGTAGCTGTTTCCCATAAACGTAGTATAGCTTACGCCTCCTCCGCTGTCAAAATACATTTCTCCCCAATGCTGAATGTCATCATAACTTATAGGGGTCAAACTTCCGTTGGTGACATGCCAATTCATCTGACCCAAATGGTAAGGAAGCGTCGAGGTTCCAAATAGCCAATCCGACCAACTGCCATATCCTGAAGGATTCTCAAAATAAGCCGTTATGTTGGGCGAACATGCAATGTTGACGCCATCCCGTGAACTCACAGTAACGTTGATGTCCACCAAAGTGTTGAAGGGCATCGTATTGGTAATGCTGACAATTTTCCAGATTTCCTTCGCAGGTGGACTAGGATCGCCTAAAACAGAAACTGGCGCAATGTTGAGTGTTATGTTAAATAAAGTGCTTGCAAGAAGTACAATTGCGAAACTAACTACTACCTTATTCTTCATACTAGTCCTTTCTCCTTGTTATCTGACGCACGAACGCCCTTTTTATTCTTTCTGTAATTTACCTCTATGTCAATAATCAATGCGCAAAACCAGAGTTTGAAGCAAATTCTCCTTCATTTCACTATCCATCTTTCCAGAAATCAATACAATGAGAAGGCAGTACCCGTCATGAATGTGAAGATCCATCAGCGCTTTTTGTTAAAGTCACGATCTTTTCTCTCCCACTCTTCTTCCTCGTAATGACGCCTTTCTTCTCCATAACTGACAAAAGCGTGCTTGCTTTAGATTTTGAGAAGCCAAATTGCTCAACTATCGCCGATTGATAAAGCCGCCCTCCAGCAGCCGAAAGAAAATTCACAACCTTCTGCTCATCATCCTCAAACCCTCGCATAAGCTCCTGTTCTCCAACACCAGCCTTCAAACCATTACCCTTGCAGGCACGTTTTCTCCCAACAAAATAACCTAGAAAACCAGTTGCGACAGCCACTCCAGCCATGAAAAACCCAAAGGCATTTCCCAGCAAAACATCTACCCAATTTGTATTCACTTTTTCAAACAAGACGCCGGGCTCCCCAGCCCCAAAGTTACAAGAACCAAACCACGTTAAAGTTCTGTCAGAATATTCCACTTCATCTGGTGAAGGATAAACAAAACTTGGCACATACCCAGCAGGATAAACCATCGTTAAGGCATCAGTCGACGATAAGTCCAAATCTCCCCTTAGAGCGTCACCAACCATGATCTTATCATCGCTTGTTTTCTCTGCAAACCCTGTCCAAACAAATTGGTATTGAAGAACGCCTTCCTTGCCAAAAGCAGTTGTGGAAACCGTAGAAATAACTTGGAAACCTCCAACTTCCATAGTCCTTCCCGTTGCTAAACTAGCCTGATCAACCATCGCGTTAATATTGTCTGAAAGCTCATCCACAGAAGTCACATTTGTATATTCTGCGAACAAGGCTTCATCCAAGTCTGTCAGCAATGGTGTCTTTCGCTGAACAAGCCAAGAAGCTGAACCATCATCACGCACATCAATATTAATGGTGGCGGTCCACTGCAGTTGAGCTTGACATCGAACAGTCAACATTGAAAAAACTGCCAGAACCAACAAGATTAGAACAGAGAAACGATCTCGTGCCAATTCTCGTGTTTTCATCGCATTCAGAATATCGCTTTGTAACGGTTCTATTTAAAACATGTGCGTTCATGCCAGCAACAACCTACACTCATGGAAAAGCTAGTTTCAACGTCTAAGAACCAAAATAAACCAAATGGAACGCTTTCGAACTGAAAAGATCGAATATAATGCCTATAGAACGAAAATGAACCAAGAAACCCTTTTATTTTCCTCTGGACACAAGTTCTGCAGGGATAAACGACATGAAAACCAAAAACTTTGCCAAATACGCAACTCTACTCTTCACTGCAATCATTCTGACGATGCCCACCTTAGTTGATGCACGTCGAAATATGATGCCTTACAATGCTCAAATCAACGCAACAGGAACGATGACTCTAACAGCAATGACAGCCAACCAGAACACAAGCGTCACTATTAGCATCGAGACGAACTTCACCGCTCTGGTTCCAATGAACGTGCCAAGAGGAACATACGACGACGTTGATTTCCACGGAGCAGCAGTAGTTTATCAGGGCGCAACCATCAAGTTCGACGGACTCTTAACAGTTGAAAACATCAATTTCTGGGCAAAGTTTGCCATCAGTAAACCAGCAGACCTAGACATAGAAGATGGTCTCTACAGTGCTGTCGGCCAACTTGACATAGTGATATCTGATTTTACACCAGCGCCTTCGCAGATCACTTGGGTGATGATGAAAGGTGCGATAACAAGCTATGGAGAAAGCAAAGCCTATGGCAGATTCACGGCACAGGCTAAAATAAGCCAAAACAACAACTGGACAATGGCGAATGGGTTCTTCACCGTAACACCTCCACCAGCAATAACGGCTGTGCAGAACCGCACTTGCTCTTACTACGTAGTGACGCTGGCTAACGCAACGACCGTTGAAATAAACGTTGACGGAAACGCACTCTACATAGAAGGCGAATGGAACGTCTACAACAGAACGTGCACAGTCACAGCCATAGACAGCACACAGCTAACAATAACCACGTCGATAACGCAAATAACCAAAAGAGCTCACGGCGAACTAACAGTAACCCTACAACCAGCCGTGTTTACGCTGAAAATAGACGGAATTGAAACCATTGGAGGCACAGTGGACTTCTTCCACTACAAATTTGCACATCCAACCGAACGGGGCATACCAATGGGCGACTTCAACAAAGACCGCGTGATAAATATGGTCGACATCACCAGAATGGCAATGGCATACGGAAGAAAACTTGGCGCGGCAGACTTCGATTTTGACCTTGATCTCAACGCAGACTTTGAAGTAAACCTCATTGATTTGGCTACGTTAGCAAAAGAATTCGAAAACGAATACTAGAAACCAAATCACTCTTTTTTTCTTTCCAAATTCAGCCTAGGAAACCCTCAGATACTTACTTCTAGAATATTCCACTGGAACACATATTCATGTCCAAGTAATAAACGATTTAAAAATCGGGTAAAATACGATACCATAAAAGGGATCAACAATGGGACTCAACGAAGGAAGAAGACGAAGAGACAGGCTAGAAATAATCGAGAAAATCTTGGATGTTGCTGGCGAAGGATCAGTCAAAACGAGAATTATGTACAGAACAAACATGAACTTCACCCAGTTTGAACAACACGTTTGCATGCTATTGGAAGCAGGACTCATCGAAATAATCAGCGCAGAAAAAGGAAGGACATACAAAACAACTGATAAGGGACACTTGCTTCTGCAGAGGCTTAGAGAAACCAGCTGGATATTCGATGAGATGAAAGGCGAAGAAATACTCAGTATGCCAATCATTCAAAGAAGAGAAAACACGTATTTCATAAAAAGAACACCCGTGTAACCTTATTCTCCACCTTTTTAACTTAATGCCTAGCAACTGACAAAGTCAAGACCACTTTAAGGATCAACAATATAGAAGGCGCACGGATCAAAAGAAACCGCTATTATAACGCCGTCCAAAATATTGATTATCTCGTCACTGACTATGTCTACACGCGCATCCCATTTTTCATCACCAGGAATAGAACCAAAGGCTATCCCAAAAATACTCAAATCAATTATGTCCACAACACCGTCTTCATTCAAATCCGCTATGTGCGGCAATATTTTCAAAGTAACTGTCTTAACGTCCCATTTGCCTTCGCTGTCCGTCACGTTCAAAGAAACATTATATTCTCTCATGATTTTAAAGCGATGAACAACGGTCATTCCATACAGCACAGAAGAGTTGTCTCCAAAACTCCATGCATATTCCACTATATCGCCGCCTCGAGGATCTGAAATGGATCCATTAAAAGTCACGTTAGCACATACCCGAATGTTTTCCGGAAGGAAAAAGAAGTCTGCAACAGGTTTCTCGATTACCGTGACAACGTTAGCAGTTGACGCGGTCTGTCCCTCACTATCCGTTATGTTCAAAACAACAGTATAATTTCCAAAAGACTCGTACGTGTGCATTATGAAAGGCGTAGAAGAATTCCCAAAGCCTCCGTCACCAAAATCCCAAAGATACAAGACTATTTCGCCGCCATTAGGAGATGAAGCTGAAGCGTCAAAAGAAACAGGCTCACCTGCTTCTCCCACCGTTGGCGTCCACGTGAATACCGCTGTAGGAGGCGTTACTAACGGCTTGGTAACATTCACTGTTCTCGATGTTGCATCCCATAAACCCAAGCTACCTGTCACATTGAGCTCAACAGTATACACGCCTTCAGCCAAAAAATGATGAACCACCAAGGCTTCACCCACTTCAGTAATGTTGCCGTCACCAAAATTCCAAACGTAACTCACAATAGACCCAGCTTCACTCATTGAATCTGAAGCATTGAAGGTGACAGGTGTGCCAACTTGCGGGTCTAACGGCAAATATGAGAAAGAGGCAATGATTCTGGCGCCAACTGAAATCGGCTCTACCGTTGAGTTGGAAACGTAAAGATTGTCAAAAACCGTAAGATTAACTGAAAATTCTCCAGGTCTAGTGTAATGATGAATCACAGAAAAAGTTTCCAACAACGTTATGTTGCCGTCGCCGAAATCCCAAGAATAATATCGGATGAAACCATCAGGATCGTAGCTTGCAGACGCATCGAAAAGTACAGCGTTACAAACCTTCGGCTGAGCAGGAGAATAGCTGAACTGTGCCACTGGCGGAAGATTGAAACACTCTTGCCCTCTTGCATCATACACGTTGAAGGTAAACAGTGTAAGAAGCATAATCAGTAAGGCAACGGTGAGAATTCGCATTGAGGGCTCCAATCTCCCACGTTCATTTAAAGAAATCAATTGTATGAAATTTAAACTTTTAGGAATTATCTTCTATGCTTGTCTCTAAGAAGAGTGGACTATAATCAAAGAAAAAAGAAGTGTGGTTTTAGGTAGGTTTCGGACGCATCAGCGTCATCGAAATCACTGCACCTAAAGCAGCAATCAAAGCCAGCACCAGTATAACGTACATCAGGATTGAAGAGGTTCCGACGTTTCCAGCAGCGTCATTAACTTTAGTCGTCAGAGTGCCGATTCTGGTATCAATAGTTGCTAAGCCTCCGTCGCTGACATCTACAACGTATCCTTCAATGCGCCCAAGACTCGTTTGAATACTAGCCATCCTTGTATCCCAGTCAATGCTGAGCACTTGTACACGGATCGTCTCTACGCTGGTTTGTATCAAGCCAGCAGTTGTATTGATAGTTACGACATTATTGTCTATGCTCACCAGCCTAGCGTCTATCGCGGTCAAGTCAGCACTTATGACGCCGACTGAGGTTTCGATTGTGCCAACTGTGCCGTCGATATCAATGATACGTGCGTTCCAGTTTGCCAAGGTAGAACTTATCTGGAAGCTTTTGATGGCTGTGCCCTTCACATTGAGGTATTCGGCTTCAACGAGCAACGTGTATGTTCCTGCCGAAGCGCTGCCAGATATCGCATACGTTGCCCTGTACAGCCCTGTGGCGATACGTTGTGGGCTTAAGTTTGCGTGAACTGCCCCATTGTAGTATAGCGTTGTGCTTATCGTCTCTGGATCTATTGGTTTGCCGAAGTCAGTTACTAGCATTGTGAACTCTGTGAGCTCCCCTCTGAAGTGTATTGCTCCTGTTTCAACGTTAACATCTATAGGATTGAATGTCATTGGAGATATTTGATATTCCCCATCGACGAGGTTGTGCGGGATTCCTTCAACACTGTCACTCAGCAAGATCGTATCGTACAGTACCAAGTCGCTCGATGCAGAGTTTGACTGTGGTGAAGGTTGGCTAATCGCTTGGAAGGTTATTGTGGCGAGTCGCCCGTCGCCCTGCGGAAATGGTCCCGGGTATCCGCCTGTTGCATTAGGCCTCAGCAATATTCCGACGATAACATTGTCAGCCCCATCGAATGACGTGAAGAATGTGGCTCCATATCCGCTTATGAACGTGCCCTCTTCAACGTCGACAACCTCTAGCAGGGTAGCGTCGTATTGCAACCTGAATTGCCCACCTACAAGACGCCAGTCTGCGAGCATGTCTTCAATGTTAACATCCACGCTGAAGGTTTCTCCTTCTCTGTTGGCTATGTATAGCGGCGGATTGACAGAGATTGTGGGAACTGCAAACGTTACGGTTCCGCTTTCGACAGTGTAGGACATCTCTGTTATAGAAGTGTCAAGGAGCGTTACATCGTCAAGTGTAAGATCCGTGGAGAGCGATGTCACAGCTTCGTAGACTGGGTACAGTGCTTCGAAAGTTATTGTAGCCAATGTTCCGCTACCAGTTGGGAATGGGCCTGTCCAGCTACCTGTTGCGTTTGGCATTATCAGAATTCCGACAAGAACATAGTCGTCCGCAACATATGACGTGAAGAATGTCTGCCCGAAAGACTCCATGAAGGATCCTTCAGAAACCCAATCAGACTGTGTTTCCAGCATAGCAGTATCGTAGCGAAGCCGGAACTGCAGGCTTATCATTTTCAGGTTTGCGGATACATCAGCAATGTTGACATTTACAGTAAAAAGATCGCCCCTGTATGCTGCTTGTGCGTCAGTTACGTATATTAGTGGCTTACTCACAGCGGCTAGTGCACATGACAAGTTAGCGCTTGCGACAATTGTCATCAATAGACTCGTTAGTATTATAAGACTTTTCCAGAACTTAGTTATAGAATTCTTTTCCATAGTGTATCGAGCGCTTATTGTCAAGTTCGGATATTAATAACTTGCTTCTTTCAAATATGTATCAGCTATTCATTTTGAGAATCATTAAAAAACGCATCTTCCTAAGATGAACCACTGGAGAAACAGAGACTGGATATTCATCATAAACATCATACTAGAGGCTTAAGTTAGTCACTGTCACTTATAAAAAACAAAAAGGGGTTCTGGGCGAGGCGGGTGCCGGCTCTGCGAAACTATGCAAGTCTGCCCTAGACAACGCTTTTTCTTATTGCAGGCGCAATTTTATGCCTTAATGCGACAACTGCGGCTGTTGCAACTAGGAACAGTAAAGCCATCAAGGTGACGGATAGCTCGGGTATTACAGTTACTTGGCCGTCAGTTACAATGTAGCTGCTTTTCGGAAGCTCCTTAGCCGTCGGATCAACAAGTTTGAGGGCTGTTCTAGTCAGATTCAGGTAAGATACTCCTTGGGCTACGCCTTGGAACGTGATCTTGCATAATACTCCACTTCCATTCTTTGGTAGTTCAGGATTCAACATCGTAGCGGCGAAAGAAACGTATCCCTGTGTAGTGTCTACCACGCCGTTGTCAACAATGAAAATCTTGCTTGGATTACTCGGAGACAGAAAGTGACCTGTTGGCATTCCCGCGTTGGTTACATTTAGAAGAGTCGTGTTGAAGTAGAGTTTTAGCTGATAACTGTAGATACCTGGACTTGGGAGATCGTTAATAGTTATGGTTACATTCAATTCGTCGCCTATGTTTATTGTGCTTATTGCAGGATCAACTTCTACTGAAGGTGTCGGCTGTGCAAAAGCTGCCGGAATTGACATGAGAACGAAGATGAACAGCAGCGTCGTCGCAATAATTATTTTTTTCTTTAACGAATACATTTTCAATCCCACACAATGATTAAAGGCATATCTATTTTAAATTTTCCATATAAAACTTTCCCAATCGTTTTTGTGGGACTTCTGCAAAAAAGGGGGGGTGAAGATTTTCTGGCCTTCAAGCCTACGTGCCGAAGACTATTGCGATTTTTACTCCGTCGAGTATGTTTATTATGTCGTTGTGGTCAAGGTCTGCCCTTGGATCCCATCTGGTACTAGTTGGACCAGTTGGACTGGACCCGAATGCCAATCCCCAGATCGTTAGGTCTTGTATGTCAATTGCGCCGTCTCCGTTCAAGTCTTCGAATCTTGTCGGGGCTAGAAGTATACCAGACTCCAATCTGCGTGGCGGAACGTTGCTGACTGAAGAATCTAGTATTTTTGCGCCGGAGATAGTCAATGGGAACTCTGTTGGGGTCTGAGGCAAGCCTTTCACTGTGAAGCTTAAAGTGGCTAATGTTCCATTTCCTGATGGGAATCCACTAGCTGTTGGCGGGTAATCTCCGTCAGCTGTTGGCAACAGCAAGACGCCGACTTTAGCATAGTCATCTCCAGTAACGCTTACGAAAAATGTTGTCCCGAATCCCTTGAAGAAGCCACCTTCTACTATGTTGGCGCTTGTTATTGACAATATTGCTGGGTCAAAGGATAGCTTGAACTGCACCGCTACAACCTGCAAGTCCGTTTCTACCAGTTTGATATCAACATTGATGGTGACGATATCTCCAATCTTAGCGGCAACTACTTTTGATGGCTGTATCGTGAGATATAATGGTGGTGGAGGAGCAGAATATTGGAAGTTGCCTGAAATTTTGTCGTAGCTTGCTTTTGGAATTTCATCAGCGTTCGAATCCACCATCTTTGTATCTTTGTCCTTCAACTCTATTAGAGAGGACAGTGTCTGCCCGCTTGGTGGAGCAGCGATTATCTTGAATGTTATGGTGGCTAATGTGCCGCTTCCAGTCTTCGGTGCTTCAGGATTCAACAATGT
>DATBWI010000034.1:0-3066 GCA_036514855.1 Bathyarchaeia archaeon
TCTCGTTCGAGGCTTGACTGAACGTGTTCAGCATCTTGAACCCTTAGAAGCAAAGACCATGCCCGTAAACAGAGACGTGGCAGTAATAGGAGGTGGAATTGCAGGTATTTTGGCATCCATCGAATTAGCGGATAAAGGATACAAAGTCTATTTGGTTGAGCGGAATCCAAGCATTGGCGGACACATGGCTCAGCTCAGCAAGACATTTCCGACCCTTGACTGTTCAGCATGCATTCTCACACCCAAGATGGTTTACGTTTCCCAGAACCCAAACATAGAAATCGTCGATATGGCTGAACCCATAGCCGTTAATGGTTCACCAGGCAACTATGAGCTCACTGTTAGAATAAGACCAAGATACGTCGATAAGGAAAAATGCATATCCTGCGGAGAGTGCGCAAAAGTATGCCCAGTCAAGAAGTTTAGCAAGCATGAAGAAGGTTTGACGCAGGAAAAATGCATTGATTTGCCCTTCAAACAGGCTGTGCCCAACGCCTATGTTATCGATAAAGACCAATGCCTATGGTTCAACAAAGGAGTCTGCCGAGTGTGTGAAAAATTCTGCAAGGGCAAGGCCATAATCTTTGATCAGAAAGAGGAGACAAGACAACTAAATGTTGGTGCCATAATTGCATGCACAGGCTATCAACAGCTTGACCCAAGTTTGTCGAAGGAGATTTTTGACGGCTGGAATGTTTTCAGCCAATACGGTTTTGGTCTTCACCCAGATGTTGTGACCAATTTGCAATTTGAAAGACTCATGTTGCAAGGCATGCACAGACCGTCAAACGGCAAACCGCCAAAGAAGGTAGCCTTTGTGCTCTGTGTGGGCAGCAGAATGGACAGGGGTATTCAATACTGCTGCAAAATAGGATGCATGAACTCGATAAAGCATGCATTGCTTCTTCTAAAAGCCTTCCCCGACGCCGAACCGTGGATTTTTTACACAGACATCCGAGCGCATGGAAAGGGCTACGAAGAATTCTATTCCAATGCTCGAGACCACAATGTGAAATTTATTAGAGGAAGGGTAGCCGAAGTTGTTCCCAACGGTGACAATCTCATCTTGAGAGCCGAAGACACAATTCTCGGCAAACAAATAGAGGAAACGTTTGACCTAGTCGTGCTGAGTCCAGCGTTGTTGCCCAACGTTGGCACAGGTGAACTGTCTAAAATGCTGGGCATAGACCTTGGTCCAGACGATTTCTTCCTGGAAAGACATCACAAACTCAGACCAGTTGACACAAAGATGGAAGGAATATACTTGGCTGGCTGTGCGCTTGGACCTAAAGACATCCGAGAAACCACGGTTGAAACCATGGCAACTGCTTCAAAAGTGGCGACTTTCCTCGGCAAGGGCGAAGTTTCAGTTTCGCCAGAAATCGCCTACATTATTCCAGAAAAATGCAACGCCTGTGGAGAATGCATTAAATATTGTCCAACAAAAGCCATTGAGTCAACGTCAAACGGTGTAGTCATTAACTCAATCTCTTGCAATGGCTGCGGCATCTGCGTGCCCAAATGCCCCACTGAAGCCATTGACTTGAAGCAAACAACCGATGCCCAGTTGATGGCGCAGATTCAGGGAACATGCGAGGAAGACGGTGACAAACCAAGAATCTTGGCTTTCCTTGAGAAAACAACGGCTTATGGTTCAGCTGACCTTGCGGGACAGACACGAGTATCTTACACTCCAGACGTGAAAATAATTTCTGTGCCCAGCACCGGAAGAGTTGGTTTGAAACATGTGTTACACGCTTTTGCCAGCGGCGCCGACGGTGTCATATTTATCGAAGGCGATGACAGTCCGTTCCGAGAGGACCAAGTTAGGGAACACGTCAACAACATGAAGAAAGAATTGAGCAAGTTCGGCGTTGAATCTCTGCGTGTGGTCTCAACTACAACAACATTACCTCAATACGACAAAGTGGTGAACTTGTTCCAAACCTTTGATGAAAGAATATCCAAGATGGGTCGTGTCTCACCAGAAAAACGTCAAAAAATCGCCGAGGCGTTGGCAGGAGGCAAATAAATGAAGAATCACTCATCTAGCCTAATCACTGCTCAATTGACTGACCCTTCCTTCATAGAAGAAATCAAAAAGATGCCAGGCGGAGACAAAATCCTCGATTGCATCCAGTGCGGCGTCTGCGCTGGTTCATGCCACGCGAGATTCGCCATGGACTACAGCCCGATGCAAATCCTGAAAATGGCACACTTAGGACTTAAACAAGACGTCTTGTCGAGTTCCACCATCTGGATATGCGCCTCATGCTACACCTGCGCTTCACGCTGCCCACGCGGCTTGAACATTCCAGCCATTATGTCAGGGTTCAAAAACATGGCAATGAAAAACAACGTGCCCGCTCCCATTGCGCTCAAGCCCAAGTTTCACAAAGCATTCGCTGAAATCGTAGGCAAATACGGCAGAATGCACGAATCAGAACTTAAGATGAAATTGATGAACAAAGCCAGCCCAAGCGAATTACTGAAAAATGCAGCCTTGGGTATGCGAATGCTTCGCAAGGGCAAGCTTAAGCTTAGGCCCTCAAAACTGAACGCTGAAACTCACTTTGCGGAAATTTACAAAAATGCTTCGAAAGAGGAGGAACAGAAATGAAATACGCCTATTTTCCAGGCTGTTCCATCCATGCCTCAGCAAAAGAATACGCGATGGCGGCAAAGGCAATCAACAAATATTTAGACATAGATTTGATTGAAATACCCGACTGGAACTGCTGCGGCGCAATCGACGCCGTATACGCGTACAACCCTTTATTGTCCATCTCAATATCAGCCAGAAACTTGGCTCTAGCGGAAAACATGAAAATGGATATAGTAACCCTCTGCAGCGCCTGCTTCTTCACCCTTTCCAGAGCAAATAACATGCTTAGAGAAAACGCAGACATGAAAAGCAAAGTTGACAAGGCAATCAATGACGCAGGAATCAAGTACGCGGGCGATGTCAAAGTCAGACATTATATGGATGTCCTCATTAACGATGCTGGAACCGACAAAATCCACCAACAGGTTAAAGTGCCGCTTAAAGGCTTGAAGGTCGCACCC
>DATBWI010000035.1:0-6943 GCA_036514855.1 Bathyarchaeia archaeon
TCTTCTTCTTCCCAATCTTCATCTTCCGTTTCTTCATCGTCGCCCCAATCCTCTTCCTCACCCATGCCTTTTCACCTCCCATGTTTTCTTGTTTAGCGAAGCACACTAGACAAGCGATGGTTTAAGCATTTTTGTTCGTCAGTTGTCGAGAATTGAAACATTAAGTTTCGTTCACAATTTTCGCCGTCAAAGAAGGCACCGGCTCTCTTGTTTCTAGCGTGACATACGCCCAACACAAGTTAGGCGAACTATGTGCAGCGCCTATCCCTCCATTGCCATCAACTGCAATCAGACCCATAGAATTGTACATTCCTGATATCCTCTTATTGAGAAACCTTAATGCACGCTCAGTAGCTTCCTGTGCTGTTTTCCCATCATTCATGCAGTCGCAAACAGTCTTCGCCAAGACAAGCCTTATCGCAATCTCCCCTACACCAGTCACTGAGCAGGCGCCAGCTTGGTTATCCGCGTACGTGCCGCATCCGATGAGCGGTGAGTCTCCGATTCTTCCGGGAAGTTTTAATGGAAAACCGCCTGTGGACGTTGCGGCTGCTAGGTTGCAGTCTTTGTCAAAAGCTACTGCGCCCACCGTGTCAAGATCGAATAGCTCCGGATGGCTTCTAACTAGGCTGGACAGCCTCGGCAGCTCAGGTTTTCCCTCAAGCAAAGCTTTTTTCTGCTGCTCAAAATACTTAAGCCTAAGATCTGTCACGGGGTTTCTTCTTTCGAGGTTGAATATCTCGGCGAGTTTCTCAGCTCCTTTCCCCACGACAAACACGTGATCCGTCTCCTCCATAACTATCCTCGCCAGACGAACCGGGTTTCTAATATCCTTCAAAAGCCCAACAGCGCCAGCCTGCAACGTTTTTCCATCCATAATCGAGGCTTCCATTTCCACACTTTTTTCCAAATTCAAACTTGAACCATAACCGGCATTAAATACGCCTTCATCCTCCATAACCGCTACAGCCTCCATAACCGCATCCAAAGCCGTTCCCCCATTCGCTAAAATGCCAAAACCTGTTTTCGAGGCTTTTTTGACGCCTTCTAAGCCAGGTTGGCTGCGTTCAGGTTGCCATGTTCCAGCTCCGCCGTGAACGACAATTACGGGTTTTTGTTTCTTGGGCATGACTTTTCCTCTTTAGGGCTTAGATTAGTGAAAACACTTTAACCTCATTTAAGTCTGATGTTTCCGTGATGATCATAATGGATAAATCTTTGTAATGCGTTATCTTTTTTGGGATGATGTGAGGCGACGGCTAAGAGCCAAAAAGGCTGTGAAAAAGCCAAATAATCCACACTGACCTTAACGCTTGTTATGTGTCCATCTTGTGGAAACATTAAATTTGACTGCCTAGTTAGCATAAGATGAAGGGTCTGGACCATGCTTAGAGACTTTAACCTTCTAGTCACAACATCTCGCGGAAACGAGAACGAAGCGTGCTCTGAATTATGGTACTTGCTTGGACAGATAGGTGATTCAGCCCCGACCGTTGAGAAAACAGGCGTTTCAGGTTTGATTGCCGCCAAAACCATCATTGATCCTTTCGAGGCTGTAGCCAAATTCCGAATGATATTGCGTGAGCGTCCTTACGAGTTTCGTTTCACGTTCAGAGTTATTCCTATCGAGAAAATCCTCCGCACAGACCTCGTTGAGATCCAGCAAAACGCCAGTGAACTTGCTTCTAAAATAGGGGAGAATGAAACTTTCCGCATTACTGTCGAAAAGCGCTTCACACAAACATCCACAAAAGACTTCATAGAAGCAGCCGCAACTAACATCGAAAGAAAGGTTGACTTGAGCAAACCTGACAAGATCCTGCTAATTGAAGTTATTGGCGGGTTAACCGGAATGTCCCTAGCAAAGCCTGAAGATATTCTTTCTGTTGTGAAAGAAAAAGTGCTCTGAACTAACGCTGGGTTGCTAACAGTGCCATCCGCTCAATGACAAGATCAACTAAGGCTTCTTCAGAACCGACTTTTTTTGATATGTCTCTAGATTCTGTATCCGAGATTTCAAACGCTTTTTTGATTATTCGGCTCTTTTCCGGCGACAATTCAAGAACAGCGTCACTCGGCAAGCTGCCAACGCGTTTTGAAACCAGGGACACAATTGCTTCCACGATTTCCCGTTTGTCTCCAATCACAAGTACCGCTACATTTGACGAGTCATGTTTGATTCCGACAAGTTCAGTGGCTTTTCGAATCTGATGCTGTGCAGAAGCGTAAAGCATTGTTTCCATTGCTAGGCTTTTTGAGATGTTTGTCTTATTCTTAAAAGCCGTTAGCGCATTTAGGGCTGCGAAGTACAAGTGTTGCCACGTAGCTACATGTTGTGCATCGAACAGTTGGATTTCTGTGTTTGGCTTTTTCTCTCTGCAAATTTTCTTAAGGAAATCCTCGGTGTCCTTGATCTTCACGTTTTTGAAGCCAGTTACTGCGACGTGCTTACTGAATTCTTCGATGTGCTTTAGCAACTTCTTTCCTCAAGGGCTTCCCGTAGAAACCTTCTAACAAGCTGTTCTGGTATGCCTGCTTTCACAAGCTTCTCAGTTTCTTCCTCAATGGCTTTACCTTTTTCTCTGCATTTTTTGATGATTCTGTGGACAGTTTCTTTTATTTCCCATGGAAAAACTACCCAGCATGTTGTTTCCTTCTCATAATAGTCTGGTTTAAGTATGCTCCAAGGTTTGTAGTAAACCGTGGCAATTTTGACTTCTGCCGCGCCTTGTTCAGTCAAGTGCCTTCTCACAAGCTTCAAACTCTTGCCTGTGTCTGCAATTTCGTCAACAATGAGAACTTTTTTGCCAGCCACTTCTGTTGAAACTGGTTGCGACAATGAAGGCTCTCCCCTTGTTTCTGCTACGCCTAAATAGAATTCTGCTCTGACATTTGCCAGATTAGGGTTATCCATCAAGTCTGACAATATTCTAGCTGGCGCCCAGCCTCCCCGAGAAATACCCACGATTATGTCTGGGTTAAATCCGTTTTTGCGTATTTTATCAGCCAAGTTCAAGAGCATGCTATATATTTGATCCCAAGTGGCGAATTCGAACTCGAGTTCTGGGCTCACAGCGCTTTCCTCTATTTGTAGAAGTGTTCTGTGAAACTTTATAAGTTTAAAAGAAAGGGTTGTTTGCGGAGAGAACTGGAGACAATGCGGAAAGTGATTTGGTTTGCCTGATTTTAGCAATTGCAACCTAAAAACTGTTAACCTAGCCGAAGACCAGACTCCAGACGCAATGCGGAAGGGCGGTGCCTTTGAGTAGAACTGCCAAAGGAAAGAATAGAGAAAAAGCTGATTTACTCATCATAAATGCTAATGAGCTAGTAACCCTCACTGGCGGCGCCGATCAAAAGCCGCACACGGGCAAACAGATGCGAGAGCTTGGAATAATCCGAAACGGCGCTTTAGCCTCTAAAGACGGCAAGATAGCTGCTGTCGGCAAGACCCCTGATGTGACAAAGGCTTTCAAGGCTGAGAACATAATAAACGCTAGCGGAAAAACTATCGTGCCCGGTTTTGTCGATGCGCACACGCATTTGGTGTTTGCTGGTTCGCGGGAAGAGGAGTTCCGGATGCGGATTGAAGGCGCCTCTTACATGGAGATTCTTGGCGCGGGAGGCGGCATATTGCGGACTGTGCGCGACACGCGAAAGGCAAGCTTAGAAAAGCTCGTTGACCTCAGCCTTGGAGTACTTGATGTCATGCTGGAGCACGGAACAACAACAGCGGAAGCCAAGAGCGGCTATGGCTTAACGACTAAAGATGAGCTAAAGATTTTAGCAGTTATCAAGCGGGTAAATCAGTTGCACGCTGTTGATGTTGTTCCCACTTTCATGGGTGCACATGCGGTTCCGCCGGAGTTTCAAGGCAACTCGAAAGGCTATGTCAACCTAGTGGCTGAGGAAATGATTCCGAAAGCAGCAGAGAAGGGGCTTGCAGATTTCTGCGACGTTTTCTGCGAAAAAAACGTTTTCACCTTAGAACAGAGCCGCAAGATTCTGGCGACTGGCAAAAGTCACGGTTTGAAACCCAAGGTTCATGCGGATGAGATGAGCATGCTTGGCGGAGCGGAACTTGCCGCAGATGTTGGGGCTACTTCTGCTGAACACCTGCTTTTCTCGTCTCAAGAAGGCGTGAAAGCCATGGGCTACAAGGGTACTGTTGCAGTCTTGTTGCCAGCAGCTGCTTTCAGTTCGATGATGGGACGGTATGCTGATGCTAGGCTTATGATTGACTGCAACGTTCCAGTGGCTCTTGGAACCGATTTTAACCCAAACTGTTGGGTTCAAAACATGCAATTAATCATAGCATTCGCCTGTTATTTTATGAAGTTGACGCCTGCTGAGGCTTTAACCGCTGCCACGATAAATGCTGCGTACGCAATTGGCAGGGCAGGCGAAGTTGGAAGTCTGGAAGTCGGGAAACGGGCTGATGTTGCCGTTTTGGATGTGCCTAATCACAGGTTTCTAGGCTACAGTTTTGGCACAAATCTAGTGGACAAAGTTGTTAAGAATGGACGAGTGGTTGTTGATAGAGAAAAACAAAACGAGCCAATGCTGCTGCGCGAAACTGAATGAGAATGTATGGACTGAAACAACGGATAATAATGTTGTAAAACTTGCATAGCACATTGTATGCAAGACTATCAAAATCCGAAGAATTCTGGTTTGGGGCTTCAGCATTTCTCGTCCAGACTAAAACAATCAGATATTTGCAATGAACAGACCTCTGCAACCATTCCACAGGTTTTCTTTCAAGAATCTTACGTTACCGAGTCCACTTGACTTAAAGGCCTCAACGTAGCCTTCGTAATCTATAGCTAGCATTTTGTGTAGTTCTCTAGAGTATCTAATTTCTCTTTTTTCTCCAACTAGATAATGCATAAAAACTAGCCATTTTAATCCAGCGATCTTGCTAGTTGCTATTCTGGCCAATTTTATCTTCGCGTCTTCATATGTGTCCAATGCAATGAAACCTTTTTTGAAGTCTTTCTTAAAAATCCACGGTTCTAATATCACAAGACCTTTTTCATTCAAATGTTTACGAAAGTTTTCAAGCGTCTTTACTAATTTCTTGAAATTCTCGACATGACCGATTGCGCTGAACAAACAAATTATCACATCAAACCTTTCTCTTATCGTAAAGTTTACCATATCAGCAACCTTAAACCTGACGTTTGTAACCTTATTTTTCGCAAGGTCAATCATGCGCCTATTTATGTCAATCCCAGTGCACTGAAAATCTGAAGAAAGATACTTCAAATGCTCTCCGGTTCCGCAGCCAACATCAAGCAAAGTCTTTGATCGATTTGTTTCAAATTTCTCTATGACGCCTTTGACCACATCAGCTTCCTTCCGATAGTCCTTCATCTTTAGGTAGATCTGATCATAATACTTTGCATAACTTCTAAAATCATTTCCGTTCATATGATAAAGATCAATTGTCAAGTTTTAATGGTTTCTCAAGTTAGTGCCCCAAAAGTCACGTTTAGATTCTCGTTTTTTGATGCACGGCGTTTGTCGCTTGTTTGAAGTTGCGACTACAGCCATCGTTTTTTCTTGAATAGCAATACTGTTCCAATGACGAGGGCGGTGGCGACCAGAGCCACGATCGCATAGCCATACGTCCAGTATATCTCAGGCATATTTTCGAAATTCATGCCGTACCAACCAACAAGCACTGTGAGGGGTACGCCGATTGTTGATATTACCGTCAACAGTTTCATGACGTTGTTCATCCGATTGCTTACTGATGAGAGGTATATGTTCAGGGAGCCCATGTTGATGTCGAGCAGGCCGTCTAGTCTATCGAGAGTCCTCAGAGTGTGGTCATATACGTCTCTGATAAAAGGCTCTGCTTTTTTATCAACAAGCTGGAAATCGCCTCTTACAAGGCGGCACACCACATCGCTTTGTGGTCTCAACAGTCGCCGTATGAGAAGCAGGGTGCTCCTGCAGGTGTAGATCGAGTTGAGAACATTGTCTGGCGGCGGCTCCTTCAGGACATCAGCACCTACAGCACTCTCCTTCTCTTCCGCCCTTCCCACGGCACCTTCAAGGTCATCAACAACACTGTCAAGTATGACATAAAGCAGAAAAGAAGGGGAGCCACCAGCAAGTTGAGGCTTTCCTTTCTGCAGGTCTCCAAGGACAGCTTTCAACTGAGTCATGGGTTCGCTGTGAAGAGTAATTATGAAATCTCTGCCCATGAATATTCCGAGCTGTTCGCCTTCAACAGATTTTCCATCTTTTTCGGAAACCGTCCTGGTAACGAGGAAAAGGTTGTCAGTGTAATCATCTATCTTGGGTCTCTGACGGACATGCAGACAATCCTCAAGCGCCAAGGGATGAAGGCCGAAACTTTTCTGTAAGGGATATAACTCCTCCATTGTTCTGTAGCCCCACACATCCAACCACAAAACAGAGTCGTCTTTGCGTGTCCAACTTCTATCCTCCAGTGAGGAAAATGTTTCTTGCTTAAGAGTTGTTGGAGAGTACCATACAGCCTGCACTTTCATGGTAATCACAAGATCGCATGTGTCTCGAAATCAATTTTCAGTTTGAGTGATGCATTTGAGCGTTGTGAATATAAGGGTTTATCGCTCCCGTTACTGACATCCGGTAACATAGGTAGTGCGCTAGTAGAGATGAACCATTCTCTGCTGTCTTTTTCGGGTTTTAGGTTCAATCTATAAGTAAGGGAGGGTCTAGTCAAGTCTCACACTGTTTTCAAAGGCGCGTTAAACCTTCAATATGTATCTGGAAGCATTGTGCAGCCTAGCCATAAGTAATTTGGCGGCGCCTAGGAGGATTTTCGGAATCTTTAACCATCGAACCCCCAGTCCTATTCGGGCTGCACCGGATCTGAAGTCCGGGGTGAGGACCACCAACACTGCTAGGCGCCAAGCTATAATGATGAAAGCTGCAAAATAAAAGC
>DATBWI010000036.1:0-12003 GCA_036514855.1 Bathyarchaeia archaeon
TGCCTGTTATCCTTGAGTCGTCTTCCAAATTTCTTGGCCATCGATATGTCGCTCATATATGTTATGTGACCTATCATTCTAGCAACAGCCAACCCTTCAGCTGGAGACAAATTTCCGTAGTAATTGCCGTTTTTCCAATTATGATCAGCCATGATAGCCTGTCGCCCCACCTCATTGAAAGCTATTTGCTGAGGCGCATGTTTCATAGTTGTTGCGAGGGGGATGGCCGAGCATATTCTATTCGGATAAGAAAACATCCACTGCAAAACTTGCATTCCTCCCATAGATCCGCCGACTACTGTCAGAAGTTTTTCAATTCCCAAGTGATCTATCAGCCGGCGCTGTGCATTTACGATATCTTTAATGGTTATTGTTGGAAATTCGAGTCCGTACGGTTCGTTTGTTTTAGGGTTTATTGAGGACGGCCCTGTCGAACCCTTGCAGCCACCAAGCACATTAGAACAGATAACAAAGTATTTTTCCGTGTCTAAGGCTTTTCCAGGACCGATTATTACATCCCACCAACCGGGCTTTTTGTCTCCGTTATGAAATCCAGCTGCATGGGCGTCTCCAGAAAGGGCGTGCAGGACAAGTATTGCATTCGACTTTTCATCATTCAGTTCGCCATATGTCTCGTAAGCTAGAGTCACAGGGCCAAGCCGCTCGCCAGAATCCAGAATCAACTCGTTTGGTGGTTCTGCAAATGTGAAAAACTTTGTCTCAACAATCCCTACACTTTTACCACCATCAGCCATTGTTCAACACCTTCCCATCACAACTGGATAAAACTAGATTTTACGGTCCCTCTGCATGTGATTTCATTGCTTTACAGCATTTCGTAAAGCTTGGTCTATGTCTTCCTTGATATCTTCAATGTCTTCTAGCCCTATGGAGAGTCGGATGTAATCTTCAGTTACTCCAGTTTCAGCTTGTTCTTCTCGTGTTAATTGCTGGTGTGTTGTTGAGGCAGGATGGATAACGAGACTTTTGGCATCTCCAATATTGGCAAGGTGAGACAGAAGTTTTACTGATTCAATGAATCTTCTACCAGCTTCTAATCCGCCTTTTATTCCAAAACCAACAATGCCTCCATAGTAACCCTTCAAATATTTCGCGGCTAGCCTATGGCTTGGGTGATCTTTCAATCCAGGATAGTTAACCCATGTGACCAATGGATGCTCGTTCAAAAATTCACCTACGGCAAGCGCATTCTCAGAATGCTTCCGTTGCCTCAATGGTAAGGTTTCAAGTCCTTGGAGAAATAGAAAGGCGTTGAAAGGACTCAAAGCTGGTCCTAAGTCTCGGAGCAATTGCACTCTCGTCTTAATAACGAAGGCTATATTTCCTAAATCTGGAAAATCCCCAAAGGTTTCCCAATACTTTATTCCGTGATAGCTGGGGTCAGGTTCGATGAATTCGGGGAATTTACCGTTACTCCAGTCGAATTTTCCTGAGTCAACTATCACACCGCCTATTGATGTGCCATGTCCACCAATGTACTTGGTCGCAGAACTGACTATTATGTCCGCTCCATAATTTATTGGCTTAACCAATCCGACACCAACAGTATTATCGACAACGAAAGGAACGCCCGCTTCATGCGCTATTTGGGCAATCGCTTCAAAATCTGGGACGTCCAGCTTGGGATTTCCTATAGTCTCAGCATACACTGCTCTTGTGCATTCGGTTATCGCCTCTTCAAATTTCTCTGGCTTGGTAGAATCTACAAACTTCACTTTTCTTCCGAGTTTAGGAAAAGTGTAGTGAAACAACTGATAAGTTCCTCCGTAAAGATTATTGGCTGAAACAATTTCATCACCCACCCGTGTAATTGCTAATAGCGCTAAAGTCTCAGCAGCTTGTCCAGAAGCCACGGCTAATGCACCAGTGCCTCCCTCAAGAGCGGCAATTCTTCTCTCAAAAACATCATTTGTAGGATTCATTATTCGAGTGTAGATGTTTCCAAACTCTTTGAGAGCGAAGAGATTTGCTGCATGCTCCGCGTTCTTGAAAACATAAGAAGTCGTTTGATATATCGGAACCGCTCTTGCACCTGTCGCTGGATCAGAAACTTGTCCGGCGTGCAATGCCAATGTATCTAATCTTCTTTTAGACATCTTGCAATCACCTTCAATTTATCCCTATCACTCGCGTAGTTGCCATATAGAAGCATAACAGTGTTATATATTTTCTTGCGAAAAACATTCTAAACAGAATTTTTTCCTTCAAAGCCAATGTCTAAATCGAATACCTCCGATCACTAGTGAGTGTTAGTTTTTGTTTTTCACTATGATGGCGGAGGGGGAGGCGGTGGAGGTGACTCTTCTTGTTTCCGAAGCTGTTTGATTGCGAAGGCAAACACAAAAGTTGAGAGTCCGAATCCCATTGTGAACATTCCCATGCCGTATAATGCCAACAACAGAGTTGATGACTGGACCATGAATGCTGTAACCATGAATATTAGACCGAGAACAAGGATGATCATGCCAACTATCAGAACCCTCGTCCAAACTATCTTCCGAGTAGACATACGCTACGCCTAGTCTAAGCATTTTCCACCTTACAATTTATTAGGTTTTCGTGCACGCTGAAAAACAATCGCCGCGACAGACAGTTGATAGAAGTAGACTACTGAAGCGAAACGAAAATGGAAGGCATCAAAATCTTCAGGAAAACCAAATCATAACGTTTGGTTCAAGAATTCCCGTAGGGTTCGGCGTAAGCGCCGGGGGCGGGATTTGAACCCACACGGCCCCGAGAGGCCACAGGCTATTAGGCAATCACGCAATGTTTCCAGGCCTGCTCCATACCAGATTAGGAGACCCCGGCATCTTAGGCAAATGTCTATAGCGCCACGTGAATTTAATGTTTATTTTCTGTCCACGTTCGCAGTTTCATCAAGCGCTATGCTTTTCTGCAATTAATACGCGGTAACCGCTTTCCCTTGCGAGAACCGCAACATTCCCAAAAGCTTCCTCAAAAATCGATTGCAGTCTTTTTCCGCCAACTTTCGACCTCACAACCATCTGAAACAATGCCTTGCTTTCCATGTACGTAGGTGCCTCGGTTATTATGCTTTTTACAGTGTCCATTCCAGCGCTTACCGGAGGATTCGAAAGAACGCAGTTAAACATCAAACCTTTAATAGGCTCATATAGGTGGCCGCACTTGACTTCTGCATTACTAACGCAGTTGATTTCGATGTTTTTTCTCGCAAGCTTAACTGCCCTTTCATTAACATCAACCATAACTACGCGCAGACGCGGGTTGCCTTTCGCAGCCACAATGCCGACAGCGCCGTATCCACACCCGACATCCAGAACACAGCCTTCTTTTGGAAGAACCATGGACTCGATAAGCAGTCTCGTTCCCAAATCCACACGCTCCTTGGAAAAAACGCCAGAAGCAGTCAAGAACTCGAAAAACCTGCCTCGCACGTATGTGCGAATTAAGCCAAATCTTGTTTTTGATTTCGGACGTTTAGTAAAATAGTGTTCCACGCTGTCAGTTTTCTTGGACATCCCGCTTACCGCTTCTCCATCCTTTTGGATACGTTCCTCTCGGCATTAGAATCCGCAATGCCTGAGCAACAATTCCATGATCCATCTTTAAAATCTCATCCGTAGACGCAATAGCCTTAGCCAGAGCAACAGCTTCGCCCTTCAACGTGAAAATCGCAATCATCGAACCCTTACTGATTCCAGTTTCAAGCGACAAAACACCGGGCGCAGTCAAATTGGCTCCATGGCAAACAGCGTCCACAGCAGAATCCCTAACATGAACTTTTGGTACAAGAGCCAAAGACTTCTCCATCGGCTGGACAAAATTCCTCAAGACTTTCTCGTCCTTCTGCTCTTGCCATTTCATAAACCAGTAAGCCACATCATGCAAAGTCACGAAACCCGCATCACCTTCAACGAAAGGTCCCGCTCTTGTCCTTCGCAACTCTTGCATGTGCGCTCCACAGCCTAAGACCTCGCCTACATCGTAGCAGAGTTTCCGTATGTACGTGCCGCCTTCGCAACCTACTTTGAAAAGAACGTTCCGCCCCTCCATCTCGAAGAAATCCGAATAATAGATCGTTCGCGTTCGTAACTGCCTCTTAACCCTAGCTCTTAAGGGTGGTCTTTGGTAGATGGTGTCTTCAAACTCTTTGAGGACACTTCTAACTTTTTCTTCGCCGGGTTCTCCATGAAGCTTCATTAGGCAAATGTACTCTTTTCCGCTGTGAAGCAGCGCCTGAACGCTTTTCGTAGATTCCTCTAATGTGACGGGCAGGACACCGGTCACTTTGGGATTTCTCTGGCTTTATGCCTCTAGAGTCCCGCCGTGACCAACATGCTGCAGCTTGAGGATGCGTTTGACCCAAGCAGCCACTTCATGACTTGTTGGACCTGCTGTCTTGTCCAAGTTTATGACACCGTACCGCATGAACTCTTCAGCAGGTCTTTCTTCGGGCTTGCATCCATAACGAGGATTCGTCTTGTCTTCAGCCTTCACCTGCAATTTGCGTTGAATTTCCCATGGGGCAATACTTCTAGGCATATTTGATGCTACACTCCTATAGGCATAGAAAAAAGCACTGAAGTATAAGAGCTTAAGCACAATGTTCCGCCGCGCTGTATGCGCAAGGTTCCTAGGTGATGTGTCTTTGAGCCTCATGCCACGCAAGAATCATGTCCTAGCTATAAAAAGAGGGAAGACTAGCTGTGCTTTTTCTTTCTATTTTTTGCATAGCCAATAGACGCTGTGGTCATTGCTAGTAGCGAAACTAAGGTTATCCATGGAGCAATAAGCTCGAACTTTTTTATAGGAACCCAAACGCCGCCAATTGGTTGCGGTGCAGGGATCATGGCGTAGCCAATTGTATAATCTGGGTTTACACCTGAGAACCACATCTTGTAATAGGCGGAATCTCCATGCCCACTGAAACTATTTGAATCATATATTACCAAAGGAGTGTAGGTACGACTAGACCTCCACGGTATTCCATCGTCAGCGTGCATGATGGGATTTTCAGAGTATTTTGTCCAAACGATGCCGTCAGTGGATTCAGCGTAACCGATTCCGTCGTTGGAATCATCTTGACCACCACTATACCACATTTGGTACGACCCGTCGACTTTCAGAACAGACCACGCATACGCATATTGGCTGTCCCATGCCGAGCCGCCGCTTGCCTTGAAAACAGGTTCTGACCCATATCTCGCCCAATATTTGCCGTCTGCAGAGTAAGCGAGACCAGTGCATTCAACAGTCCCATCAGGCACAACAGGGATTTGACTGCAAGCATCAAAATACATAACATACTTATTACCCATTGGATCCGCATCATTGATTACAGCGTAACCAGACGGATTGTACAAAACATCTGAAGGGCCATAGGATGAGTAGAACCAGTATGGAGACACCCAGCCTGTGACAAGCATACGGGACGGATCTTGACTTATTATTTGGTCATTGACCCAGATAATGCCATTGTTGGATTCTGCGTACCGTATTGGATTACCATAAGGACTTGAGGAGTCCCAATACCAGATCTTATAGAATAATCCTTCCCCAAACCCGCCTGCATCGTACAGCACAACTGGATGATGCGCATTAGTCAATGCACTTAGTTGTCCATCTTGCTCAATCCAGTTTATGCCATCGTCTGAGTAGGCAAGCCTTATTCCCGTCCCATCCGCATACCACATTTTATAGTAATACGAATCGCCATGCCCGCTAAACTTGCTCGCGTCATAGCACACACTAGGATAGTAGGCTCTTTCGGCAGGGTCAAAGACCGGATTTCCTAGATATTCAACCCAATCATCTATTGCACCTGCCGGCATTGTTTGTAAGGACAGCATTCCCGCTATCAGAATCAGAATTGCAATTAAAAACATCCTCTGCGATATTGCCATTTTCCTCCTTTCTCCTTTCCGCAGTTAGATTATTACAACTGAAAATTTAAGCATTGTGAAAGCCGCTTCTAGTACTAAAATCAAGTTTTGTTCAAGATCTCAAGCCGAAGCCAAAACTGGCTTAGTCTTCTTCGCCATTTCTTCCAGTTTGCCCGAAGCCTTCAGCACCTCGGTCACCTCTTCGTCAGAAGCGCCTCGCTTGACCTCTACCTTATCCTCAAGAGGCTCAACATGATTAATGTTCACTCTTCGCCTTTTGATACCCGTCACGCTTTTAGGACCAGTCACTTGAACGAAGCTCTTATCAACTACATCAACAATCACGCATTTTCTCCCAGCTTCGCGTCCAACTAACTTAACGCAGATTCTACCTACCTCTATTGCTGGCATAACACAGCCTCCTACAAGACCAAAAGAAAACCATCTAATCAAGTATTTATAACTTCACCCTCGAGAGGCGAGTCAAGTCATGAATTTCTCGACAAGGTTATAGAGAACACTCGTTCCGAACACCAAGTTTTCTATTGATATTCGCTCGTCTATTCCGTGAACCATTTTCAACATCTCGCCGTACGGCATGTCAGCCAACATTGGCTGAAAACCATAACACACGCTGCCCATTTCTCTAAAGAAGCGAGAATCAGTTCCACCCGTAAGCAATATAGGCGCAACAGAACAGTCAGGCTCGAATTCTTTTAAAACACTCACGATCTGTTCATAAAGCGGCGTGTCTGTGACAGACTCAGATGGCTCATTTGCCTGAATTATCTCAAACTCTAACTTTTCCAAATCAGTGTCTGCCAGCAACCCCTTTATTTCATTCAAAGCATCCTTTGGAGTTTGCCCGGGAAGAATTCTGCAGTCGAAAACAGTCTCGCATTCAGATGGAATTATGTTCTCTTTCACGCCTCCATGAATTATTGTCGGCGCAATAGTCATCCTAAGCATTGCACGGATTTCCTCAGCCATAGCCTTGTCATTCTGAGCCAACTTGTCTAAGATTTGGTCACCCATGACTGGATTTTCTAGGAGAAGCAACAACGCTTGCCGAGCGGTTTCGTTTTCCTTTGCAAGTTCGGCTAGGAACTGTTTTACAGTTGGCACAAGCAATATTCTTGAATTATAGTTTCCAAGCTTTTCAACAACCCTGTTCATGCGCAAAATGGCATTATCCGCAGCGCCCGGCACCGAACCGTGACCTGGCGTGCCTTTCGCTCTAATCTTAAACCATAGAATCCCTTTCTCGGCTGTTTGAATCGTAAACATGTTTTTATCGCCGATAGGAATTGCCAAGCCGCCGCCCTCATTTATTACGTATCTCGCTTGGATTTTTTCTGGATGATTACGTGCCAGCCAGCTTGCTCCTGCTTCTCCGCCTTTTTCTTCGTCTGCTGTTGCAGCAAGTATCACATCGCCTTTCAGGTTTGCACCGTTTCTCTTTAGAAGCTTCATCACCATAACTTCCATGGCAGTCATTGATTTCATGTCTAAAGCTCCACGACCCCAAACAAAGCCATCCTTAACCAAGCCTTCGAAAGGGTTTACACTCCATTCCTTCGGATCAGCAGTAACAACATCTAAGTGTGACAACAAAAGAAGCCTTGGCTTTTCACGAGTTCCCCTAATGCGTGTGATGACATTACCTCTTCCAGATGCGGATTCCAAAAGTTCGCATTCGAAGCCTTCTTTTTCCAAATCCTCAGCCAAGTACTTTGCTGCTTCCGTTTCATTTCCTGGCGGATTAGTCGTGTTCACTCTTATCAAATCGCTTAAAAGGCGTGTTACTTCTCCTTCAATTTCTCTAATCACCTTAGCGCACATTCATATTTCTCCAAATCCTCGGCTTTGACCAACGCTATATGAAAGCGTACAAGGTTTTTAACTTTAATTTTTGCCACACGACTTTGTCGCTGGTTCCCATGTTTACATTTAAAGTGACTCTTGATCCTTAAACTTTTATTAGGGGAAGTCTAAAAGATGTTATAGAGGAAGAGAGGAACGCTAAATGGCGGGTCTGCAACCTCAAGTGTTGCCTAAACTTCGGGCATCGCCCCCAGCGAAAAACATTGGGTTGATATCGGATACCCACATACCTGTAAGGGCGAAAGCCATTCCGCGGAAAGTCTTCGAAATCTTCGACAAAGTTGACTACATATTACACGCGGGTGACCTAGTACAACTACATGTCATAGACGAACTAGAACAACTTGCACCTGTTCTCGCAGTTTCAGGAAACATGGATGGACCTAGTATTCGCGGAAAGCTTTCAAAACTCAACTCTCTCAAAATTTTCGATTGGAAAATAGGAGTTACGCATGACCCGGGAACTCTTTGTGGGATGGGAAAAATGCGCGAAATTGCGAAGCAGAATTGTTTCGACGTGCTGGTTTATGGGCATACACATAGCGCAAGCATAAAATGGGATGGAAATGTGCTATTCATAAACCCTGGAAGCCCAACGAATCCTATTACTCCTTTTATTACGAAGCCAACAGTAGCATTGTTGAGAATAACAAATGAAAAGATAACGCCCGAAATAGTCCAAATCTGAACAACCTTATGGAAGGGCTCAACCGTGATTATTTAGCCCAGCTTTGCGGATACTGGCAAGGGTAAGTGCTGTGACCAAGAGCAACATCAGAAACAATACAATTGATGAAAACTCTGGGATTTGGATAGGCCCAAACCATGAGCTATACCCGTCAATTGTGCAGTGCGCTCGAACTGTTGCCATTGGATTTGCTTGTACAACGCCCACGTTGCATTGAACGACAAAAGTCTCGGCTGCTTGAAGGCTTACAGGAAAGCTTTGAATTTCACCGCTGATGTTTACTTCAATCAAGTCCAAGTGTGATGAAAAGATGTTTGAGGCGTATGATGAACGGTTACGTTCAGAACAGTGTCGCTGCCGCTACTCCAAACAACTATATCCTCGATTACAGGAACAATAGCAGACACGGACCTTGCAGAACCGAGCATTATTATGACTGAAACAAACAACACTAAGATATAGGAAGCATTTTTCGGTTTATCCATTCAACTCTGCCTCATCCTCTCTTCTGTAAAGAAGTTATTAATATTTTGGCAGAAAACACTAGGCTTGCTTTAGCCATTTGCCTAGATTATGTACAAAAGCAAATACAACAGAATTCCTAACAATAATGCAGCTAGCCAGAATGCGGTGGAAACCCACATCATTTTCTTTCTTCTCGCACAAGGCTTAAGAGACGACCGCAAACCCCAAGAAGCAACAAGCCACACTGCAAGAATCTCTGCCACAACCCCTATACCTGTGTGGACTAATATAGTCATTGAGACCACGTTAAACGGTTTTTCAACGACAAGCTGCGTCAGCGAAAGCAACGAAGGCACCATCACAATAAAAATGGAAACAGTGTTTAGTACAAGCGCAACAAATATCGTGTTTCCATGCAAAAACAGCTTTTTCCTTTTCGCCACAACAAGACTTACAATAAACAGGCAAAAGACAATAATTTGAAAGACAAGATTGACCTGAGCTACAAAAGGATCCATAGACACCTCTGTTGTTCCGAAGATTTATAAGATTTCACTTTAACCCATCTCTCCAGAGTTTCAAAATGTCGTTCCATAGAGAAGCTTAAAAGAAAACAGTCCCAATCATCCGACTGTTACTAACACAGGAGACATGCACAAAAATGGAACACTGCAAGAACCCGTGGGATAATAAATGCAAGAACGAGAACATCGGACTTTACATTCTCTTCAAAGGTGAAAAGCTGCCAATTTGCAGACAATGTTGGAACAAACTAGCCGTCAAAGACTTGGAGTGGTGAAAAAAATGGATAGATTCAGCATGAACACTGCAAAATCCTTTCTCGGACGAAACGTGAATCTTCACCTGAAAGACGGTTCTGTCATAATAAACGTTCAACTGGTTGAAATTCGAAAAGACGAGCTTGGTAGAGGAAACTTTGTCGAATGCATCCCCTACGGGACTCATCGAAATGGGTTCAAGATACCGTTAAAAAGCATTGCATGGGCAGAACTGCTCAACATGAACCTTATTCTCGCGCACGGGTAAAGAGCGAAACCTGAAAGCGAACTATCAGGGATGCGATACCCGTCGTTGTTTTCTGCATGGTTGCAACGAAAATATGATGATGTTGACACAAAAGCTGCAAACAATCTTAAATAAGTCTTGGCAAATTTTGTCATCGGTGCTAACATGCCGTGCATGGTCATTTCGGGAGCCTTTTGGGGTGACGAAGGCAAGGGAAAAATAATCTCTTACCTAGCCCTGAAAGACAAGCTAGACTATTGCGTCAGAACAGGCTCTGTAAATGCTGCTCACACTGTTTGGGTTGAAGGCAAACGCTACGCGTTGCACATGGTTCCGGCTGGATTCGTTCACGAGAAATGTCGCTTACTTATCGGCGCGGGATCTAACGTTCACGTGGCAAAGTTCTTCGAAGAAGTTGAAGCTACAGGAGTTGGAAAACGCATCGGAGTAGACCAGCAAGCAGCGATTATTGAGGAGAAACACTCAGCGCAGGATAAGGCGAGCGCACATTTGAAGGGTTTGGGTACGACAGGATGGGGAGTCGGACCATCAGTGGAGGAACGTGCACGCAGAACAGCAAAACTTGCCAGAGACATCCCTGAACTCCAACAATATCTTACAGATGTTGCAGCAGAAACCAACGATGCAATTGACGCAGGCAAAAAAGTACTTCTAGAAGGAACTCAGGGTCTGATGCTTTCGCTATTCTTTGGAACGTATCCTTATGTGACAAGCAGGGACACAAGCGCATCAGCCATATGTTCGGAGGCGGGGGTAGGACCAACACGAGTTGATGATGTCATAATCGTGTTCAAGTCCTTCATAACTCGTGTGGGCGCTGGACCAATGCCGGGAGAAATGACGAAGGAAGAAGCTGTGAAAAGAGGTTTGTTTGAAACTGCTGCTGGAACAGGCAGGGACAGACGATCGGCTCCCTTCAACTTTGAGTTGGCGAAGAGGGCGGTGAAAATCAATGGAGCAACGCAAGCAGCAGTAACGAAACTTGATACTTTGTTCCCGAAATGTCAAGAAGCCAGAGTTTATGATGAGCTCCCTGAAGAAGCCACGCGCTTCATTGAGGATATTGAAAGACAGACAAAAGTTCCTGTCGTGTTGATCGGAACAGGACCGGACGCTCTAGACATAATAGACCGAAGAGAGTAACCATTAAACTTCCTTTCAAACGGCAATACACCGCAACACTAATTGGCATTTCGAAGGTTCGAAGTCACTCGTAAAGCGGTGTCTGGCAAGTTTTGCGGAACTCTTATCTCTACGCAAGTATTCGATTCTCGGAGTAAAGGTGGATTGTATGAGTCATTTGGATAATCATCACGCAAGATCGTCTTCAGCATTTCTCATCCTCTTATTCGTGGCGGGTTTAGCTGTTGGCGGAATAATTATTAGCTATTTTACTCTTCAGCAGATCAACGACATGAAGAGGGATATTTCAAGCCTTAGAAGCCAAATCTCCGAACTCTCGGGCACACAGAACATAACTTACGAAAATATCACGCTGTACCAAGATGGCACTTCTCTGTCAGAAATGTATGAAAAAGTGAAAGACTCAATTGTTTTGATTCTTGGAAATACGGCAGGTGGAGATACTGTGCAAGGCTCTGGGTTTGTGTACAACTCATCTGGAACCGTTGTCGTCATAACGAATTACCATGTTGTTCACGGAACAACAAGTACAAGTGTAACATTTTCAAACGGAAACGGTTACGCTGCCACAGTGAATGGAACAGACCCTTATGCTGATTTAGCGGTGCTAATTGTTTCAGCCCCTGAAAGCGAATTCAGACCCATCGAAGTTGTCAGTTCATTGACCCTCAGAGTGGGCGACCCAGTAATAGCAATAGGAAACCCCTATGGGCTTGTGGGTTCGCTGACCACGGGAGTGGTGAGCGCACTCAAAAGAACAATCACCGAAGAAGAATATGCAGGAGGCTTTGCCATACCTAACATGATACAAACAAGCGCGCCAATAAATCCGGGAAATTCTGGCGGACCACTACTCAATTACAATGGCAATGTTGTTGGAATAACCACTGC
>DATBWI010000037.1:0-13858 GCA_036514855.1 Bathyarchaeia archaeon
CAAACCAAGAACCTTCATCCAACCGCCTCCAGCACCAAGAGCAAATATCATGTTTAATCTATTCTAGATATGCAGTACCTCAAAAACTTTAAAGACAATTCGCTTCCAATTCACATCATGCGTATTAGAGGGATCAAAACATGGATCGTCAGGATAAAGAAAAAATCGAGAAAATAATACAAGACAGAAAAACAGCCAATGAAACACTTCTTTCCAAGGGTTCAAAAGTCTACAAAGCTTTTCTCGACCTAGAACAAAAAACATTCTCAGATGGAAAACTCGAGAAAATGCACAAGGAACTAATAGCCATTGGAATCTCCATCGTTGTCAACTGTGAATCATGCCTCGAATGGCACATAAAAGAAGCCTTAAAATCAGGGGCATCTGAAGAACAGATATTGGAAGCGATAGAAGTAGGCATCGAAATGGGCGGAGGCCCCGCAACCGTGTCCAGTAGATTCGCATTAAAAGTTCTAGAATACTATAGACACAATAACACGCATATTGCAGAAGAGAAAAGAATCAAGAAAACCTCAGAAAAACCTTTGCAGCAATCATGAGAGAGTGAGATTTTTGCGACCACAAATGAACATCCAACTGCCTCGTCTAGAAACAACAGCGACACGGTTTAATTAATGAAAAAAAGACTTATAGGTAATAACCGCACAGTGTATAATGGGAGAGAGTATGAAGTTAAACAAGGTTCTTATCGCGATGATATTCAGCCTGATATTGACAGGCTCACACACATCAGTGTTGACGATTACCCCAAATGCAAGAATGTCAGATTCGCCATCAACTGAGCTCGAAGCTCTTGGAGCTCCGCTTATTCTGTTAGGTGCAGGTGCTAAATGGGCAGCAGGCAATGGCACACGTGCTCTATACATCGGCCTATTTGAAAACTTATTGTTGCATCCTAATGCGCTGCTTCCAGATCCGTTTGTGTTTCAACAACGAAGCGTGTTGGTAAAGTACGTCTTGGAATTGTACGGGCTTGACGTAAATTTGGCAGGAGACATACCTGTCGATCTCAGCGGATATGATGTTGTAGTCATCGATGCATATTGGGCTTGTGAACCGAGCAATAAGCATATTGTCAAGAACTATCTAGCTAATGGCGGAGGTCTAGTATTGGTCTCCGGAGTTCCGTGTTATTTTGCTGCTTACAGTAAAGACCTATGGCCAGGAAATGACTTGAGTCTTATTCAGGAATGGCTCGGTGCCTCGTTGTATGGCAACTTTGGAGGAGGATATGCCACAGTGGGCGTTGATAATCCGGTCGGAGCCACGATGTTGGCTGGGGACAGCCTCGGTTTCTTCACAGGACCTGCACTAGCCGCCCTAGAAGAGTTGGACGAGGATTCTATTCTTTTGGCGGCTTGGGGAACTGGCCAAGCATTCAGCTTTGTTCATGAGTATGGCCAAGGAAGACTCTACTATCAGGCAGACTATCGTCCACCCAGGCCGCCAGTTGCAGATTTCTCATGGAGTCCCTCCGAGATCAGAGTAGGTGAACCTGAAACTTTCGACGCTTCATTGTCGCAGCCAGCTTGGAACGGCACTCATGCGACCACGATAACGGAATACCAGTGGGATTTTGGAGACGGCAACACAACATCATCAGCCGATCCCACAATTTCGCATACCTACGCATCTCCAGACTGGTTTAGCGTGACTTTGACTGTTTTCGACAGCGAAGGCTCAAATGCATCATGCTCCAACATCGTTTGGGTGACAACACAGGTCTTTCTTTCGATTTCAACAAGCTCTGCATCCACTTTTGTGGGCTTCACGGTAGGCATTAATGGCACTCTGTCCGATCTCTACGGAAACGGTTTAGCGAACGAGCTTGTCGTTCTTTATTACACTTTCGAAGGAGCCTACACGTGGTTTCAAATCATCTCAGATGTCACAGACGCTCTTGGAAACTATTATGCCCAATGGATTCCAACAGCTACCGGTACATTCACGATCATAGCAGAATGGCGTGGAAACATGACGCATAACGGAGAAACCGCCACGGTAACACTAAGCTCCTTGCCTTATATGAATCAGTACATCTTCACAGTTGAGTCCAACAGTACGGTCTCAGCATTGGAATTTAACACAACGAGTTCGGAGCTAAGGTTCACTGTTGCTGGTACAAGCGGCACAAACGGTTTCGTTAAAGTCACCATTGCGAAAAGCCTGTTGGAAAACCCCGAAAACATTAAAGTATTCCTTGGCGGGAACCAGATTGAATATTCGCTAACTTCAGCGGACAACTCATGGCTATTGACGTTCAACTACGAACACAGCATTCATCAAGTCACAATAAGTCTTGGCAACATGATTACAGAGATTACATCTGACTTGAACGACGATGGAAAAGTTGACATTATTGACCTAACTGTTGTTGCGGTAGCCTTCGACGCAACGAAAGGCGACGTAAGATATAATGCGCGTGCAGATGTGAATAAGGACGGGGAAATTAACATCGTTGACATAGCCATTGTTGCAACCGATTTTCAAACATGAAAACTACATAATCGTCAAAAGCAGAAGCAACGTTCTCACCTTTCCTGCTACTACTCTAGTTCACTGTGGAAGCTGAATCTCCATTAGCTTCTTGTAAAAAGCAGCTTAATGCGGATTCCATTTACATTTAAACGTAAAAAATAAACTAGACTGGGCATACGCGCAATGTTATATATTCATGAATCTGATCACATAACGGTGGAAACATGAAAATAGCCTTTTTCGAAACAAACAACTGGGAAAGAAGCTATTTTAAGAAAAAACTGAAAGGCCATGTGCTTAGATTTTTTGCTGAGACATTAAGCTTGGAAAATGTGAATGAAATCAAAGATTTTGATGCAATTTCTGTTTTTGTCTATTCAAAAATTGATGCCCGAATAATCGATGCTCTTCCCAACTTAAGATTGGTGGCTACAAGATCCACGGGATTCGATCACATTGACGTAAAAGCATGCAAAGAAAAGAAAATTACCGTTAGCAACGTGCCTTCTTACGGCGAAAACACAGTCGCGGAACATGCATTTGCTTTGATTCTGGCTTTGTCTAGGAATATTTGCAAAGCCTATACAAGAAGCCTGAGATACAATTTTGAAATTGAAGGTCTGAAAGGTTTTGACTTGAAGGATAAGACTTTAGGCGTAGTTGGAGCTGGTCGCATTGGTTTGCACGTGATAAGAATTGCGAAAGGTTTTGGAATGAATGTTCTAGCTTATGATGTGAACCAGAATAATCTCTTACCTGAGGTTTTAGGATTTGAGTATGCATCGCTCGAAGACGTCCTGAGCAAGTCCGATGTGATTACGCTGCATGTTCCCTATAACAAGTTCACGCACCATCTCATCAACAAAGACAGCATCAAATTGATTAAAAAAGGGGCTGTTCTCATAAACACTTCTAGAGGCGCTGTTGTAGACACAGAAGCGTTAATTGAAGGTCTCAATAAGGGAATCTTGAGCGGTGCAGGATTAGATGTTTTAGAGGGTGAAGAATTAATCAAAGAAGAAAAGCAGCTACTGTATGACCAAGAAAAATTAGAGACCTTAAGCAACCTTGTTAAAGGTCACATTCTCCTAAGCAAAGAAAACGTAGTCTTTACACCACACATAGCTTTCTACAGCCAAGAAGCACTTGAAAGGATTCTGGAAGTGACTGTGCAAAACATAGTAGCTTTTTCGTCCGAAAACCCACAAAACATCGTCTGACATTGAACGCAATCTCTAAATGTGCCTATGTGTAGGCTTAATGGTAAGAGGCGCAAAAATTTGAACCTTTCAAAAGAGGAACTAGCTAAACTTATAGATTCTACGGTTGTTAAAGCAGCTGCCACAAAAAATGAAATTGAAAACCTCTGCAAAGAAGCCGCTAAGTATGGTTTTCAGTGTGCAGTTGTTAACGCGGTTTACGTCAAGTTTGCGGCGAAACTCTTGGAAGGAGCAAATGTCAAAGTTTGCTCAACCGTTGGATTTCCTTTCGGCGTTTCGCTACCAGAAATAAAAGCGCTGGAAGCCGTCAAAGCTGTAGAAGATGGCGCAGAGGAACTGGACATGGTGATGAACCTAAGCGCAATGAAATCAGGCGACTATGACACTGTCAAGCAAGATATAGCGGCGGTCGTGGACGTTAAACGATTGGCAAAAGAAGTAATCGTAAAAGTCATCATAGAAACCCCTTACCTAACAACAGATGAAAAGATAACTGCGTGCAAACTCGTGAAAGAGGCTGGAGCAGACTTCGTCAAAACAGCGACTGGCTTTTTCGGCAAGGGAGCAACAATTGAAGATGTTAGGCTGATGCGGCAAACAGTCGGCGCCAACATGGGTGTCAAAGCAGCAGGCGGAATAAGAAGCTACAATGATGTGATGGCGATGATTGAGGCAGGAGCGAACAGGATCGGAACAAGCACAGCAGTCGCAATAATAAACGGTGCCCCACCGTGAATTTCACATTTTTTCAGGCGCCAATATACCAATCAAGTTAAGCGCGTTTCGCAACACTACTTTCACGGCTTCGACTAGAGCGAGTCTCGCATCGCTGAGTCCTCTCGGCTCAGCTTTTATGACGGGGTAAGCGTTGTAAAACGTGTTAAACTTGTCGGCTAGGGCATTTGCGTAATCGGCAATCAGGTGGGGTTTGAGGTATTCTGAGGCTTCGACAAACGTGTCTGGAAAACTTGCCAATGTCAACACTATCTCGCGTTCTAGTTTTTCGTTTAGCAGTTCATAACTGGGTTTTTCGGGTTTTCTCGCAGCCTTGCGCAAAATACTGCAAGCTCTAGCATGTGTGTATTGAATGTATGGGGCGCTGTTCTTTTCGAAGTTCAGCACTCTGTCCCACGTGAACAAGACGGGTTTGGAAGGGTCAACCTCGACAAGCGCATAGCGAACTGCGCCGATGCCGACGAACTCAGCAATTTTTCTTTTCTCTTCTTCTGAAAGCTGTGGAGAGCGCTTCGAAACCTCTTCGTAGGCTCGATTTACTGCTTCGTCCATAACTTCGTCAAACGCTATGTAGTGTCCTCTTCTGCCAGACATCTTGTAGCCAGGCAAATTAACCAAATTATAGGCGAAATGCACGAGATTATCAGCACATTCACGGTATCCAAGAGCGTGCAAAGCTATTTTCAACTGAAGCTGAGCTAAGGATTGCTCCATTCCAATGACGTTTATGATTTTCTGAGCTCTTTCCGCTTTCCACAAAGTGTAAGCAATGTCTCGCGTGGTGTAAAGTGTTGTGCCGTCAGAACGTGCAAGCGTTAAAGACGGAACCTCTTGGTCGCTTTTCAAACCAAGCTTCTCTCTTAACCCAAGTTCCCTAAGCACTCTTTCAGCGTCAAACTCTCTCACTCCGCCTTCAACAAACGTATAGGGCGTCTTTTCAAGATCGCGCACCACTTTCGACACACGGCTACTCCAGATAACAATCTCGCTCTCCCAATCCCACGAATCAAAAGCCACGCCTATACGCTCAAACGTCTGCCTATAGCCTCCTAAACACAGTTCGCTCACTTCTCTTGTAAGCTGCTTGGCTTCTGGGTCTCCTTCCTCATAAGCACGATTCAGTCTGCCAATTGCACTTTCAGAGTCTTCATCTTTGCCCAGCTTTTCGAGAAGCTCACGGAACAGTTCTGGATACAGTGTTTCTAGTTCAGCGGCAATAGCAACCCACTCGTCCAGTTGTTTGGTTATTTTTGCCGTTTCTTCCTCCGCCTGAACCATCTTGGCACGTTCGAGTTCTCGTTTAAGGCGGTTGATCTCAGTGAGACAGCTTGTAATCGTGTAAATCCTGCCGAGGAAATGGTCTGGTTTTTCATCAGGCTTCGTTCTGCCCAGCTTAGCATAGCCGTATGCAAGAACGGAGGATTGACGACCAACATCATCGACGTAATAGTGGCGGAAGACCTTGTGTCCTCTCAATTTTAGTATGCGTGCTATGGAGTCGCCAAGCATCGGGTTTCTCGCTGTGCCTATGTGTATTGGGTGAAGAGGATTTGCGCTGGTATGCTCCACGATGATTTTCAAGGGCTTTTCTGTCTTAACAAAACCATACTCTGCATCAAGTTGTCCAGCCGACTTGATTGTTGAAGCCGATAGTTTGGCGAAATTCGCGTGAAAGTTTATGTAGCCGCCACCTGCTGGAACAATGCGTTCGATCATTGAGAATTTGGACTTATCTACGGCTTTGACCACTCGCTCAGCAAGGGCGATTGGCTTTTCTGCAAACTGCTTTGCAAGCTCAAAACACAGTGAAGAGGCGAGTTGACCAAACTCTATGGTTGGCGGCTTTTCTAACTCTAAATCCACGACTATGACCCCTGGAAAAGTTTTCTTGAGCGCCTTCTCTAGTACAGCCTCGCATTCTTTGCGGAACTCGGCGAAAGGATTCTGCGAAACCATCAATGTCGCCCTCTTTTTGAAATTCCCTTAGACCCTTAAGAGGCAAGGTGGTATTTTAATGTAAAATTGCTATTCTGCAACGGACGAAAGCACGATCAAGTTGTTGCCAGAAATACTTTTCTCCAAAGACCCTAGGTTTCCCAGTTCTTCCATTTCCCTTGTTCTGGCCTTTTGTAGACTTCAATCACATAGTTATCCGGGTCACAGAATGATATAGCATAGTATCCTGGCTCAAATTCAGGATGCTCTTCACATGGAAAAAGCGCTTCAAACCCGTTATTCTTCATCGTTCTCTCGATAGCGTCAACAGTCCCTTTATCCTGAACAAGAATCGCCAAATGATCCGCCACGACGAACTCTTCTCCAGTTGGAGCTTTACGCTTGACCCTTGGTTTCTGTAGCTCGCCCACCCAAACCTGAAAATTCTCATTAGAAAATGCTACTCCATCGTCGGTGTCCATTATGACCTTGAAGCCAAGCCCACCAAACAAAGTCTTGTAAAACTTTTTTGAATTGCTCAAATTCGAAACTTCAATCCCCACATGACCAATAGTCACCTGAGCTGGTTTAGTTGAAACCATAACATCACGCCACGACAACGACTGGTGTGATTTTTCGCTTAAATAACTTTCGAGCCATGAAACTCGCAATCGTACAAACGCCGCGAGCCCAAGCAAAATGTGCTTAAAAAGTGTGGTTGAGAACATTCTCGCTGTTGCGAAAAGACATATATGCACACCATGGGAATAAGCAAAACATGAAAACTAGGATAATTTTCTCAGAGAAATGTTTGGGCTACGGCGCTTGGCACATAGAAAACCCTGAAAGAGTCAGAAAAGCACGGGAAATCCTAAAGGAAAGGGGATACGAGTTTTTGACGCCTGAACCTGCCTTTGAAAAGGATTTGCTTAAGGTTCATGACGGTGATTACGTTTGGAATCTCAAGAAGGGCTTTGTCGAAGATACAGACACGCCAGCGTACGAGAACATTTACGATTATGCCCTGCTTTCTTCAGGAGGCGCTATTCTGGCATCTAAGGTTAACGGATTCTCCATCATGCGACCACCAGGTCACCACGCCGGAAAAAACGGTGCCGCTTTAGGCGCATACACGCGTGGATTCTGCTACCTGAACAATATTGCAATAGCAGTGAAAAGCCTTGACAAGTCAACATTGATTTTGGACATTGACGGGCATCATGGGAATGGGACGCAAGAAATCTTTTTGGGCGACGATAAAGTGATGTATGTTTCTCTGCATCGTTCTCCACATTATCCGGGAACAGGACACGCTTCTGAGAAGAACTGCCTAAACTTTCCATTGCCTAGTGATTGCGGTGATGAAGTATACTTGAGAACTCTTGACGAAGCTTTAGGCAAGGTTGACATGGAAAGGTTTGAGGTTGTAGCGGTTTCAGCGGGATTCGACACACACATGGGGGATTTGGCTTCGCTTGGCTTAACAAGCAAAGGATACAGCGAAATTGGAAAGAGGCTTGCGGCTTTGGAAAGGCCTACGTTCTTTGTTTTGGAAGGCGGTTACTCGGGCGAAAACATCGGTAAAGACATAGATGAACTGCTCAAAGGGTTTGAGGCACCGAACTAGAAGAGAATAAGTTATAGCTGTCAGAACTATCTTTTCCATTCTTTGACTTCTTGGTGAAAATCAACTTGGTATTCAGGAATCCCTAGAGAAGCACCATATTGTCTGGCTTCATCATACTGTTCTTTGCTTCGCCTGTCTATGAAGAAGATTTTGTTTCGAAATATGATAAAATGATGAGTGTCGTTTTTGAAGTCGGCATACCAACTATGTTTGGAGTCTAGTGATTTGCTGATTTGTTCTGCGATATCTCTCGCTTTATTCTCTGGCACCTCAACTGTGTGCAAGGTCCACTTGGAAACCCATGGAGTTTGATGTTTTTCATTGACCTTTTCTATCTTTGTTGAGAGAACTTTTACTTTTTTCAGAACAGATTTATCTTCGAGACTTTCTTCGATTATTACGCCTACAAAACTTTTTGGCACATGTTTTATTTCCGATATTGGAATTTATAAATTCGACGATTTAATCTGATGGTAATTCTGGTCATTGCCAACATCAAGTCAACAGACCCCTTTTCACGGTACACTTAAATATCAGACTGCGCTATTTCTGTAGTTGATTAAGTTTCCTGTGGGAAACAAAAATGTCTTTGGAACAGAAAGCGCAAGTGCTCGAAGCATCGGCGTCTGCACAGTGCGGCGTCAGAGATGTAGTAAGGATGCTAACATGCAAGACATCAAGGATTGTTTCTTTGTTAAAGAAGATGGAGGAGGAAAGATTGATTGAGTCACGCAAAACATTGCGTTCAGGACGTGGCAGACCTAAGAAGGTTATAGTGCCCACTTCTCTTGGTTTAGAGTTTCTTAACGCCTATAGAAAGATGGGGATGATGCCGTTGAGAGCAAGAAAAGAGGATTTGGAACACGCAGTGAAGGATGCTCTGTACGCTGAAAGACTTGTGGCTTTTGGTCATTCACCTTTCAAGCTTTTTATGGAGTTGAACATAATTGCCAGCAATATTAAGGTCTCTTCAAAGGCTTCTCAAGGTACTTGAAGATAACGGCGTTGCGTACATGGTGATTGGTGGCTACGCTCTTCCTTTCTACGGAAGAATCCGAGCGACAGTTGATATCGATTTGGCTGTCGCGATAAGTAGTGAAGAGGAATGGAACAGACTTTGCCCTTGGCTGCAAAAAAATGATTTTGAAGTAACAATTAGCTCCATTCAGAACCCCTTGATTTTAGCATTGGACAAAAAGGAAAATGTAGAGATAGAGCTGTGGCTACGGCCTGATGGAATTGTTTTCGATGGCGAAACTTTGAGGAGAAGAAGAAAAATGAAGCTGGACGAGAATGTTGAGGCGTGGGTTGTTTCGCCTGAAGACTTCATTGTAAACAAACTAGCAAGACCAGACAGGGGCGCAGTAGATGAGCAGGATGTAAAAAGCGTGCTGGTCAGACAGGAAAGCAAGCTTGACTGGGAATACCTTAAGAAAAGAGCCCGAGAAGCGGGAATTCTTACGATTCTTCAAGCCATACAAGCTGAATGAAAAAGCGGGAAGACATTTCATGGGAATCAGTGTTCTGAAGCTCCAAAGGCTTTTCCTTAGGCAGAATTTTGGCTGTACTGCTTTTCTCCATCTTTTTCAGAATTGTTTGAATTTTACTGACAAACTGCAGGTCTTCTATTTCCCTTTTTTCCGTATCAAGATAAAGGCTTAATTCGTAGAATCCTATTTTTTGTTCTTCAATTCCTTGTCAACTTTGCCTTTTGTTTGACATAAGGTTATAGTTATGACGGCTGTCAAGATAATTGCAGCTGCCACTACATTTCTCAGTGTTAGCGGCTCATCTGCTATCTGCCATCCCAGAAACATTGCCACAATTGGATTAACGTAGGCGTAGGTTGACGCTTTAGCTAGTGTTGTCACCTTCAAAAGCCAGATGTAGCATGTGAAACCCACAAAAGAGCCAACCACAACTAGATAAACCCAAGAAACCATCGAAGGCATAGAAACCAAGTCCAACCGAACTCTAGGCAACTCGCCAGCCACTAAACTCGCCAAAAGCAACGAGACTCCACCTCCAATCATTTCCATAGCCGTGGCGTGTAATGGCGAACTTGGAAGTTTAGCTGAGCGCGAGTAAAGCGAACCGTTAGCCCAAAGAAACGCCCCAAACACAACCACACCAGCCATAGCAACATCAACACTAACCGCACCCAAACCTTCGAAGCTGCCACTCAACAATGCAATGCCAGCAAACCCCAAAACCAAACCAGCAATCACCTTGAAGCTTGGCATAGACCGGTTCCACAACCAATCTGAAAACACCATCAGCAAAGGCACTGTGCCCACCAGTAAAGAAACTACGCCGGAAGGCACATACTGCTCCGCCCATGTAACCGCGCCATTTCCACCCAGCAACATCAGACCGCCAATCACAAAGGCGTTACGCCATTCTATCTTAGTCTCTTTTGGAGCGCCGCGCAACCTTGTAAAAGCATAAAGGATAAAGCCTGCGACAATAAACCGCGTTCCAGCCATGAAAAACGGCGGCAAAGAATCTACAGCAAATCCTATAGCCAAATAAGTAGAACCCCAAATAAGATAAACCGCAAGAAAAGCCAAAGCAATCTTTGCCCGCAGATTCAACGCTTGTCCACCATTCAAGAATCAAACCATAAACACGCCAGATTTATCACTTATGCCACAAACATCGTGAAAGAAACAACAATGTCCAAACAAAATTGAACCTATTTATAAGGGGGGCTAGAAAACCCGACACACAACAGAAACACGTGAGTGGCGGATATTTGTGGATAATTAACCCTGCGTAGTTCTCCATAGTTTCAAGTTTTGTTTAAATTCTCCATGGTGGGCATCCTTACTTAAAAGTGTCTCAAACACTTATTCCAAATGAGTGTTGTTATGTAACTTGCTGCAACTCCATTGAGAACCCCAGCAACAAAAACTGTAAGGTAGAAGATTAGTGTTATGGGCATCAACCCTATTAGGGTGGTTATATAGGTTGATACCAAGCCAGTTATTGCTGTGCTTAGAGTAAGTGAAGCGATTAGCCTAACATTTTTAACATGATCATCCGTCTTAACTTTAAATATGCGAAAGAATCCGTCAATTAGCAATCCATAGATGATGGAGAATACTAAACTGAATGGGAAAAATCCTGACCTTACAATGCTCAGAAGAGCGCCATTTACCGCTGATGCGTACGTGGCTCCCAATCTGCGCATTAGCAACGAGGCTAATGCAAAGCTGAGAGCTTGAACCACTACAAACATTTTATCTATCGGCGTGGGCAGAAAACCTTTCGATATAAAAGCTACAACTCCAAGCATGGTTGAAACAGCTAACCTCTTACTATCGACCATCACTCCCAAATCCTTTAACATTTCTGCTAACACAAATTCTTGTTTTACTATATTTGGGCTTTTACGTATTCCATGAAGACCCTGCATAACTTTGCTTTGCTTATTCCGGCAATCCAAGCGGGCTAATCTGCATTGGCGGGCCCGGAGGGATTTGAACCCTCGATCTCCGGCTCCGCAGGCCAGATGTCCAGAATCCTTTAATGACTTTTCAGGCAGTTTGCGTAGCTGTAGATCGACCTGACCTTTATAAAGCATTTTGCTATATATTCTTGATAAGTGAGGGAGAAGAAATGACAAAGGCTTTGGAATTCGCGGATGAGGAGTTAGCGACTCGTAAACTAATCGCCTTTGGTTGGTATGGCGGTAAGTATAGCCATCTGGATTGGCTTCTCCCTCTCCTACCACGCGCGAAACATTTTTGTGAGCCATACGGTGGGTCAGCAGCAGTTTTGCTTAATCGAGAGCCCTCCCCTGTAGAGACGTATAATGACTTAGATGGGGACGTGGTAAACTTCTTCCGTGTTCTAAGAGATAAGAAAGAAGAACTAATTGAAAAAATTGGCTTAACTCCTTTTTCTTTTGAGGAATTTTCAAGGGCTATAACAGAAAAGAATAACACTAGTCTCTCCGACGTAGAAAAAGCAAGGATGTTTTACGTCCGCGCGAGGCAAGCAAGAACAGGGTTGGCTCAAGTTGCCACTCCTGGTAGGTGGGCTTATTGCAGATTATCGAGTCGTGCAGAAATGGCTGGTGCGGTTTCAAGGTGGCTTGGAGCTGTAGAAGATCTGCCTTTAATAGCGCAGAGGCTTCTTAGGGTTCAGATCGAGAACCGACCAGCAATTGAAGTAATCAGACGCTATGATTCTCCTGAAACGTTATTCTATTGTGATCCCCCTTATCCGCATGAATGTAGAGGCGATTCTAACGGATATAGTTTTGAAATGACCGACGCTGAACATAAAGAGCTTGCAGAACTGCTTCATTCTGTTAAAGGAAAAGTGGCAATTTCCTCTTACTTCTGCAGGCTGATGGACAAGTTGTATGGAGATTGGAAGTTTATTGAAGCTCCTGAGAAGAAATGCCACTCTGTAAAAAAGCCGCGAAAAGAAGCTCTTTGGGTTAACTATGAGGTACCCAAGATAGGCAAAGATGGAATCGCTCGCTACCCTAAGGTTTGAGAAAAAAATCGATCCAACGGTACTCGAATCTGTCTTAAATTTCTTAAATATAGACTTTTGTTTACGTAACAATCATCGGAATAGACATTGGATGTTAGACAACTGAACACTAGATGTTTAGAGATGTGAATTGCCATCTCAACTTATAAGTCACTCTAAACTTCATTATAGCTTGGCATCAATTTTAATAGTGAATGAAGGTTCATCCGTGGACGTAGAGGAGAAAAAAGCCCGAGAACTACTTCAGACTGAATGGAATCACGTAGTGAAATACTCAAATCAAGATTTTCTGGACTCAGCTAAATATCCTAAATGGACACAACGGATTAAAGCTGTTATTCACGGCAAACAGCTGACGTATAGATACATTCTACTGACAGCCGTTCTGGCAAAAGCCGTCAATCCAAATATTCATTATCGCGCATTGCAACAAGGTAGCAAACTACAAGGAGCGTATGACGCACGAAGCATTGCCCACAGCGTTGTTGTGCCCTTCGAGAAAAGTCACGGTGAACGATTTGGTGGATCTAATGAACCATTCCTTAACAGGCCAGCTCGTTACCCTGAATTTGACCTTTCCAACAGAGATAGAAACCGCGCTGCTCAGAGGCAACTTTACGGTCTCCTTGAAGATTGTCAGAATTATTCTGCAAAAGATAAGACATTGGCGACCGCGGTTTTACGACAAGTCTTGAAAGAGATGTTCTTTCTCTCGCCTACAAAAAAGGAGTTCCAACTACCACCAATAAAGATTAGTCTTCACATAATTATGAAAATGGTCGTAGACTTTCTTGCCGTATCAGGCAGTGGAGAACGTTTGGTCGCTATTTGCGCCGCAACCTTTGCAAGCATGGAGAAAGCATTGGGCGGCCGATCACATGTGAAAGCTTACCCTGTTAATTGGCCAGACAAATTTGCGAAAACTGCTGGTGACATTGAGTTCTATTTGGATGGCAAGATTGTAAAGGCTGCAGAATCAAAGGACAAGCCCATATCAATAAGTGATGTTAGGCATTGCCAAATGAAAGCCAAGCGTCATGGCATAACAGAGTACATCATACTCAACGGAGCAAGAATTGTTGCAGGCGACAAGCTAAACATTGACAAATTCATCGAATCTCAACTTCAAGAAGGAATCAATCTTTATCTATTGGACGTTCCAACGGGACTTTTCCCTTATCTCCTATATCTTGGCGAACAAGGCAGAACACTTTTCCTAACCGAAGTGGGCAACTACCTTAATGAGATCAAAGCAACGCGTGAAAACAAAGAGGCATGGCAACAACTCATCGATAAATACTTATCAAAATGACCTACGCTAATAGAGTTCGAC
>DATBWI010000038.1:0-3869 GCA_036514855.1 Bathyarchaeia archaeon
TATTGGAAAAGCCATTACAAACATTGATGCCACTGCCACAGCGATGAAAATAATCCGCAATCTTCGCAGAAGCTCAGTTACGTGCTCCCAGAAGGTCAACTCTGCTCTAGCGTCAGGCATCGGAAATCACTAGGGTCGATAGTTGGTCTAAAGTCCTAATTTTCCACGGCTTTCTTGTTCATCTCATTTAGGACTTGTTTTACGTTTTTTCCTTCGGTTTCTATTCCCATTTTCTTTGCTGCGTCAAGTATGGCTTTGTCTTTCTCCTTTTCCTCAACTGGGGTTTCCGAGCTTGATCTTCTGAATTCTCTGACACTCTCACCTAAGGCTTTTGAGATGTCTTTAAGACGGCTTGCCCCAAAAACGAAGATGAGGATGACGAGAACTAGAATTAGTTCAGGCCAGCCCAAGTTTAGAAAAGAAGACAAGATATGCCAATCGAAAAGGATCAATTCTTCACCTCGCTTTCTTCGATTCCTGCGGTTGAGGTCCTCTCCACCTGGCTCTTCCCAACGCTTGCACCTGTTTGCCCAGTTATTTCTCCTTCCGTTCTCCTTTCGGTGTTTATGCCTAGTTTGCGCGTTATGTCAGTGATTTCTTTGCTTTCTCTAGGAACTGTTTGTGAGGAAACAATGGCGTCTGAAACTCCTCCACTAGCCTTTCTAAATTCGGCAATGATTTTACCTAGCTCTCTTGCAATTTCAGGAAGTTTGCCTGGTCCAACGACGAGTAGCAAGAGCGCCAAGACCAGTATGATTTCCTGCCATCCAAGCATCCGAAGGACCCTCGAAATCAACGTTGTATATGTTTCAAACTTAAAAAGTTAGCTTTAAATGATTGTGATCATAAATATATCGGAAAGCAGGACCTGACCTTCCTAAAACAAGGATTCCAAGCGATTTCAATTAGCGGACGGATTTGTCAGCATGGTGTCGTTGCGATTCGACAGAAACGAGTTGGCTGGAGCGTTCGGAGACCTTGGAACATTTATTCCCCTTGTTACAGCCCTTGTGGTACTGAATGGTTTAGATCCTAAAGGCATTTTTCTAACGTTTGGTCTTCTCTACATTTACTCCGGTCTGGCTTTCGGCATCCCTATGTCCGTTCAACCAATGAAGGCTACAGCTTCCATAATGATTACCGAAATGTATTCTCCGACATCGCTTCTTGGCGCTGGCCTGGTGATTGGGGTCTTTTTTCTTATCTTGTCACTCACAAATGGCATTGCGCTGATAAACAGGCTCACTCCCAAAAGCGTTGTTCGAGGAATCCAGTTAGGTTTAGGTCTCAATCTGATGTTGGTTGCATTTAGATTTATGCAGAAAGACTACCTGATAGGTTGGATTCTATCCCTCATTGGCGTAGTCATTGTGTTGGTTTTCCTCAAGAGCAGAAGATTTCCATCAGCTCTGATCCTTATTTCAATAGGTGTTGGATTCTCCCTTCTTGACGGTTTCCCGCTGAGAATCTTCACTGAGAGCATCAGTATGGGATTTCCGATGTTTAGCCTACCCACAGCTACCGACATAGTGCAGGGTACGATTTTGCTTGCTCTCCCTCAAATACCTCTCACGGTAGGCAATGCAATTTTGGCTACGTCGCTGCTTTCGCACGATTACTTCAAAGACAAGAACGCGGTTTCTGTTAGGCGTTTGGCGTTGAGTCACGGTTTCATGAACGTGTTTGCAGTTTTACTCGGTGGGATACCTGTGTGCCACGGAGCAGGAGGGTTGTCTGGGCATTACCGTTTTGGAGCTAGAACGGGTGGAGCCATGATAATTATCGGCGTCATTATGGTAATCCTCGGCATATTTTACGGCAATGCTATAGTGCAAGTCTTGGGTTTGCTTCCTTTTTCCATTCTCGGAGTGCTCCTCTTCTTTTCTGGATTGGAGCTCGCATTTGCGGTGAGAGATGTGACCTTGAATAGGCGAGAGCTTTTCGTTGCCTTGTTTGTGGCTGCGGTTTCCGTTGGCATTCAATACGGCTACGTTTTAGGACTGGTTGGAGGCGTTATGTTAGCACGTTTGATCCAAAATCGCCGCAAAACATGAATAAACCATCTTTTGGAGGGTTTAATTATTCCTTTTTTTTGGTGTTTGCCTCCGACTTTCTCACTAAATTGGCTTTTTTGTTCTTATTTATATGATGAAAATCCATAAATACTAGCTTACAACACATAAGAAAATCCGTTTAGATGACAAGAGGGAGGAGATGATATGAGAAAAAGTGTTCGGTTTCTTGGATGGATAGGAATCTTGCTGGTGCTGGTTGGATTAGGAGTTTACGCCTTGAATCTGCAATATATGCAGGGATTTGCCTCAACTGGTATGAGAGATGTGATGATATGGGGTGTGTATATCACGAATTTCGAATTTTTGGTTGGAATAAGCACTGGCATAATGATTGCCATAAGTGTAGCTTACTTGTGGAACAATAAACTGTTCGAGCCAATATTGCACATCGGGGGGATTCTTGCAACGGTTACAGTTGTGCCGGCGATGCTCTTTGTAGCCGCTGACATAGGTCGTCCCGAGCGACTTCTAAACATTGTTCTATACCCGAATATGTCGTCGATGCTTGTTTTGGACTTTGTTTCACTTTCACTTTACATCGGCTTTTGCTTGGTTTTCTGCTTTGTGACTATAACTGGCAGTGGCGGGAAAAATGCTAAGAGTTTGGTTGCTGCAATTGGAATACCTTTTGCAGTTTTTGCGCATTCTTTTACGGCTTGGGTTTTTGGAGTTATAATGGCGCGACCGCTTTGGAACACCTCTCTCCTCGCTCCCATATTCCTGTCCTCAGCTTTGGTCTCAGGAGTCTCTCTGCTGATTTTAACAGCACTCCTGGTTTCCAAGTTTTCTGTCTTCGAGTTTTCATCTGAGCTAACGTCAGAACTTGCACGTTTTCTCGGCGCTATTATTCTCGTCGACATCTTTTTCATCTTTGTGGAGCTGGTCACGGTGGGCTATGGGGCAGGGTTTAGCATTCTTGGGCCATTGTCGCAGGTTCTGAGTGGACCTTACGTGACAGTGATATGGATTGAGATTGCTATTCCCTTAATCGTTTTTGCTCTGTTAGCGTATCCGAAAACAAGGAAGTCAACGGCTATCTTAACCGTTGTAGCATTAGTTGCGATGAGAGGAATATGGGTCAAAAGATACTCAATGCTTCTCTCGGGATTGTCTGTTTCCCCGCTTGGGGAAGCAGGAGCATACAGTCCAACTATGATCGAATGGGCAGTTTCCGTTGGCCTTTATGCGTTGGGTGCTTTGCTCTTTTCATTAGGCCTCAAGATACTGCCCTTCCTTGCGTCTAGAGGTGCGATCTTGCCAAGCGGTCAGCTTGCACTAAAGCCAAAGTCTATGATCGCCGTGCAAGACATAGGATCAGGTCCGCAAGTAAAAGACGTATCCAATGTCTCTAGAAGAGACTTCTTGAGAATAACGGCGGGCGTTACAGCAGGCGCAGCGGCGTTAGCCAGTATTCCGGGCTCTTCAATCTTTCTATCAAAGCAAGAGGCAATTACGCAAGCGTCAACCGTTGAGGAATGGGCTATGGTTCTTGATCTTAGACGTTGCATAGGATGTCAAGCCTGCTTTGCAGCGTGCAAGTCTGAAAACGGAGTTCCAATGGGAATACAATACACGTGGGTTGAAACTCACGAAGAAGGCAAATACCCAAACATGAAATTAACCTTTCTTCCAAGACTATGCAATCACTGCGATAATCCACCCTGCACTCAAGTCTGTCCAGTGAACGCAACTTACAAGAGGGAACAAGATGGCATAGTGATGCAAGACGTTAACAGGTGTATAGGTTGCAGGTACTGCATGGCCGCGTGTCCCTACGAAGTGAGAAGTTTTCTT
>DATBWI010000039.1:0-8966 GCA_036514855.1 Bathyarchaeia archaeon
GCCCCATTTTGGAGCTAAACCAGCCGTATGCTGCTGGTTTATCAAGCCGTTCTCAAAAGCTTCAGTCGCCCAGCCCAACACGTTGCCAAGAAGCATTGTATCGATGCCATAAATGTTAGCTTTATGGATAAGCTTGAGAACCTCTTCAGACGTTCTAATGCACAAGTTGCTTCCTAAAGCGTATATGGATTCATAATTGTGATAAACGTCAAGGGGTTCATACTCATATCCAGAAGCAAAAGGCTGCCTTATCTTGGCGATGTGCATGCATCCTGTCGGGCATAATGGACACGAAACTTTCCTTTCAACCCACTTTTCGCCTAGGTTTTCTCCAGAAAGCGCTTCAGCACACTCAAAAGTGCCCTTCTGAAAGTTTTTTGTGGGCAGAGCCTTAATCTCGTTCAAAACAAGAACGTTTGCTGGCGTCCCCGTGAAATGGTACTTCGCCATCTTGTCAGTTTCAATCTCCTCTGCATACAATCTCCTAAAAGTCTTCTTGTAAAACTTTGGATCAGGCACCATAATCGAACCTGAACCCACTATCGATATGACCTTTAGATTTTTGGAACCTAAAACTGCGCCCAGACCAAGCCTGCCAAAATAGTTGTACCTATCCACATTCGCGCAGGCGTAGGCTACCCTGTTTTCTCCAGCAGCCCCAATGCTTATTACGCTTTGCAGTCTTGCAACAGCAGCACATCCCCTAAGCCTCCTTTCAACCTCCAAAGAAGAAAAACCTTTAAGAGGAGAAGCATCACGAAAAACGACTTCACCATCAGTTATTTCTAAGAATGTAGGCGTTGCCGCGGAATTCTTTATCACAAGAGCGCCATACCCAGCTAATCTGAGACATGAAGCAAGTCTTCCGCCAGCATGCGATTCGCCTAGATTACCAGTTATTGGCGACTTGAAAGTCGCAACCGTCTTCCCTGCACTTGGGAAAAGTCCTCCAAGAGGACCGGGAGCCAATATTACTGGATTCTCAGGAGCATAGGGATCAATTCCTTCTGGGCATTCTTTCAAAAGAAGCTCAATCGCTAAACCACTGCCGCCGAGAAATCTGTCAAAAAGTTCAGGTTGTTCTGCGATTTCATACTTGCATTCGCCCAAGTCAACGTAAAGCACTTTGTCAAGAATCTTACTCACTATTTCTTCTCCTTGAAGGTTATGACTTCATGTGGGCACACTTTCGCGCACTCGCCGCATAGAGTGCAGAGAATGGGCTTGTTCGTCTCAGGATCAATCCACAAAGCGCCTGCTATGCAGGCTTCTGCACAGTCGAATGTTTCGCATTTTTCACACTCGGAAGGCGCAGTTAATTTTAGTTTGCCATCTTTGTCTTTTTGCAGAGCCTTGGGCTTGCACGCTTTGATGCATGGCGGGTCATCACATGTTGTACAGAAAGTAACGACGAATCGGTCGCTTGGACTGCAAGGCTTGATGGAAACTGCCGTTCGCGTTGCTGAAACCACATTGAACAGTTCAAGCGAACATGCGAAAACGCAATTGTAACATCCTATGCATCGTTCTGGATGTTCTAAGCGTAGTGTTTCATGCGAGGGCATTTTCTTCCTCTACTGTGCTATTAAAACTCTCAAATTTAACTGTGACTAAGCAAACCTCAACACAGCTTTTTTCCGTCCACATAGCACAAACACCATCATGAGATACTCGCATACTTAGAAGATAGCCACATTCTCCCGAAAGGTTATTTGGCAGCTAAAGCTGCGCCCAAGGCGCCCACTATTTGAGGTTCTTTAGGGATGAAGAGTTTCACTCCTATTTTCTTCTGTAGAAGAGAAGAGATGCACGGGTTTTTGGCAACGCCGCCTGCAAAAACGACATCCTCCCTAAGTCCGACTCTACCGATCATCGCTGCAAGTCTAGTAACTATTGCTTGATGAACACCGAGGGCAATGTTTCTGCGATCTTCGCCGCTGGTTATCAGCGAAATCACCTCAGACTCTGAGAATACCGTACAAGTTGAGCTTATGTTTACAAGACGTTTTGCCTGCAAAGCTTGGTCTCCGAAATTCTCAATGCTGAAGCCAAGTATCGTTGCCATCACCTCTAGAAATCTTCCTGTTCCAGCAGCACAGCGATCGTTCATTTCAAAATCTTCAAAATGTCCATCCTCGTTGACACTAATGACTTTGCTGTCTTGACCGCCAACATCAACTATTGTTCTGCATGATGGGAAAAGATTAAGCGCTCCAATTGCGTGAGCCTTGATTTCCGTTATTACCGTGTCAGCGAAATGGGTTTTAGCTAAGTGACGCCCATAGCCTGTAGCAACTATTCTGGTTGCTTTATGTTTGTCGAGATATTTTTTGCATGAGGCTATAGGGTCGTGGCCAGTATCCATGATCTGGAAGTCAGACATGGTTCCGTCTGCTAAGAGGACGATTTTTGTTGTTCGCGAACCTATGTCAATGCCAACTGCTCTAAACTATATCACCCTCTAAGGCTAAAAATCCTAAACCAATTATTCCAGTTTTTCCATGAAAGCTTCAATTCTCGTTTTTAAAGGACCAATGTCTTCCTCTGAATAGTCAGTCTCCAACTTTAGAACAGGTATTCCTGCCGCTTTTAGTGCCTGTCCCAGTTTTGCGGCTTCAATGTTATATCCATGGCAATACTGCAACACATATTGCACCACACCATCTACGTGGTACTCTTTCACTAGGTCCATCACGTTGTTTACGCGTTCTTTATTTGGCGTGAAGCATGAGCAGCTTATCTGCATGTACCTATCCGCAATATTCCTGATCAATCCTTTCAAATCTGTAGCCTTTTCATCAACTTGGTTTGCATAATATCTGAAGCCGGTGCATGTCTCATCACAAACTACTGCTCCGCCAGACGTTTCTATCAAATGATGTACCTTCCAGTTAGCCACAACTGCGGGGCAGCCGGCAATCAGGATTCTCTTCGGTTTGCCGTCAAAAACTCTTGTCTTGCTTTTCACTCTACTCTCTAATTCCTTATTCAGCGCTTTGACTTTGCTGATAAACCTCTCAGGATCATCGAATAAGGCAACTTGCGTTACTAGGAGAACGTCCTTGCCGCTTATCGGAAGCGTTGACTCTTTTCTGAATCCGTGCAGTTCTGCAAGAACTTCTCTCCTTTGATTGATGGTTTTTACACTCTTTAGGAGATTGTTGAAGGTGATTTTTCTGCCGCTCAACTTTTCCATTTTATCTTTAAACAAAGCCACTTCCGATAACCAAAGCTTCTGGTCAATATGCTCCTTCTTCTGAGGAACTTCCATCACATGCGTAGGCACAATCGTGTCAAGAATCTCCCAAGCCTTCTTCTTTCCGTCGCATGTTGTCTCCCCAACAGCCAAGTCGGCAATTGACAGGTAAGGACACATATTTCCCAACTTCAAGCCAAAAGTAGACTTAATCAAAGGACAAATATCTCGTGGAAACAAAGTTTCAGCGTAGGGTATGGGAAGCTGGGTGCCGCCGCAAAGCGCTACCGGCGTGACGCCTGCCGCAATGGCAATTTCGTCAGGTACATAAATGCAGAAGGTTCCAATGATTTTCTGGCCTTTAGCTTTGCTGTCCAAAAGCTCCTTTGCCCGTCTGCAATGAGCAACCGCAACCGCCTCATCAAAATAAGCCATGGATTCGGGACGATTAGGCTGAGAGGCAATAATGTTCTCATGCGCCTCTCCAATTGATGCAAGCAGTTCATCATGGCGAGAGAGGTTAAGACCTAACTTTTCCCACATCTCTTCATATTCTGACAAGATATTCCCTTCAAACAATCATAAAAAGATAGCAAATAAGGATTTTGTTACAGAAACAGGAAAATGCCCATTTGCTTTCTATTGGTAGTTTGAGATTTCCAAAACGCTAACGTCCTTTCCTACGAAAGCTTTCCCCTCACCTTTCCTGACCATTCCCACTTCATAACCTTCGCACCCCCTCGCACTGAGAGCCTTCAACAACTGTTCTGCCTTCTGATCCGGAACTGAAATGAGCAGACCTCCTGCTGTCTCCACCCCTTCACCGTTGAGCAAAGGAATTTTCAGAATTTCAGCGATTTTAGGCGTCCATTTTATGACAGGCAGAGTATGAATTTCTACAGAGACTCTGCTTTGCTCAGCCATGTTTAATGCATGCCCCAATATTCCAAACCCAGTCACGTCAGTTGCCGCATTAACTCCAACCTCTAACATAGCCTCGGCAGCTTTGCGGTCTGTCGTTGTCATAAGTTTGATCGCCAGATCGATTGATCTTGAAATTTCTCTTTCAGATATGACTTCAGCCATTTTCTCTTGCCCGCTGTCTGGAAGCCTCAGCACCTCCATGACAGGTTGGATTCCCAAGGGCTTAGTCAATATTAGCCTGTCTCCGGGTTCTGCTCCTGAAATCGGGACAACTTTGCTAACGTCCGCCAACGCTGTTACGGCGCCTCCAAGTATTGGCCAAGAACAAATTATCGTCTGTCCTCCGACTACTGGAGCGCTGATTGAATTGCAAAAATCGCAGAATCCTTTCAACATAGCTGCACTTACGTCTGGAGGCATGTTTTCAGGCACCGCCATCAGAGAAAGGACAGAAATTATGTCCGTTGCACCCTTTGCGTAAACATCATTTGTCGAGTTGCACGCTGCAATCTGTCCTTGGATGTAAGGGTCATCAATTATCGGAGTGAAAAAGTCCGCTGTTGTCAAAGCCACAAGAGTATCAGTTATTCTTATGATGGCGGCATCGTCGCCTATGGAACTCACTACTCTTTCGTCGCGAATCTGCTCAGCGCCGGATTTCAGCAGTAGCTCCTGCAGCTCTCGCCTTGGGAGCTTACATTTTCATCCAGGCAGAGGCGTCGCGGTCATTAGGCGATATGGAAGTTCCCTATACCTTCTCAACGTTTCTCACTCTGTAGCACAAAAAAGAATAACTAAAGCTGATAAATAAAACTATGCAGGTTAATGCATGTGCAGAAACCGTTTCTAATTATCCTGTGCGGTATCCCATGCGCTGGCAAGTCGACATTGGCTAAAGGAATCGCTGACCTTCTTGAAAACAAATATGAGTACTCAGCTACTGTGGTAACTTCAGACACTTTCAGACATATGACTCCAACCTATCAGTACAGGTTTGAGGCTGAGTTGGAGCAGTTTGTGCGAGACGCCACGTACGAAACGATTCGAACTGGGCTGAAGCATGGTCTTATAGTGATCAGCGACGACATAAACTACTATGCCTCTATCAGAAGGCATCTTGTGCGAATAGCCGAACAATGCAAAGCGGATTATGCGATAATTTATGTTAACACGCCGTTGGAAACAGCCCTAGAATGGAACAAGAAGAGAGGCGAACCCGTACCAAACTCGCTGATTGAGGAAATATACTACAAGCTTGACGAGCCTGGAAAAGAGTACAAATGGGACAAGCCATTATTGGTTTTAGACCCAAGCAAGACCAGTCTTCAAGAAATGACAGAGAATGCAACGACAAAAATACTTGAAAAGATCAGCACGGAAAAACCATCACAACCCGAGAAGAAACCTTCAGTAGCTCCAACAATAAGGACAGACTTGGAACGCGAGACTCGGCGAGCAATGGGCGAAGTGATGAAAAGGTTCAAGACTCTCGGCTTAGCCACGCAAATCTCAGACCTGAGGAAAAACGTGGTTAATGAAGCCTTGGAAAAGAAACTTTCTCCAATAGAGGCTGTTAGGCTATTTTTTGAGAGAACGGAGTCACTTTTAGCTCACGTCAAGAAAGAGACGCCTGAAGGCAGAGTAATCGTACACATAGGATTGTTTGGTCACGTAGACCATGGAAAAACAAAGCTTGCCGCCTGCCTAACAGAGAAGCCTTCCACAGCAGCCTTGGATAAGCATCCAGAAGCGCAGAGACGAGGCATGACGATTGACATGGGCTTTTCAGCATTCAGCCTAGGCAACTATCTTGTAACGCTAGTTGATTTGCCAGGGCACTATTCCCTGATAAAACATGTGATGGCGGGAGCCAACATAATCGACGTCGGCATACTTGTGGTAGCGGCTGACGAAGGACCTAACGTGCAGACTCTTGAGCACCTGCAAATCCTGAATGCACTTAACATTGAGAAGCTTGTGGTAGCAGTTAACAAGATGGATCTTGTAAACGAGGAACGGCTCAGCCAAGTGAAAGAGGAAATACACGCGTTGCTTTCCAAGACTCGGTTCAAAGATTCGCCAATAGTACCCGTGTCCGCCATGAAATGCGAAGGTATGGACGAGCTAAAAAACAGATTGCTAGAGCAAGTTTCTCTGCCTGTGAGGCATTGGTCAGGAAGCTTAAAGATTCCGGTTGATCATGCCTTTAACATAGCTGGGATAGGCACAGTAGTGACGGGAACCATTCTCCGTGGAAAAGTGAAAGTTGGAGACGCTGTAGAGATTCGTCCCACCGGAAAACAGTGCCGAGTCAAACTGATACAGATTTTCAGCGAAAACACAGAAGAAGCCTCAGCCGGCGACAGAGTAGGCATTGCCCTCGCTGACGTACGCCCGAAAGATCTGGCAAGAGGATACATCCTAGTTTCTCCCGGTTCTCTCAAGGAAAAAGCCTTCTTAGACGTGAAGCTGCATGTTGAACCAAACTTTAAGTTCAGCGTTCCAGCCAGAAGCATTGTGCATGTAAATGTTGGATTGCAAACCATCACTGGAAAAATTTTTCCATACATGGACCTTAAGGAAAAGAAAGTGTTGAAGGAGAAGGTTGATCCGGGAACTGCTTGCAAAGCTTTGATACAGTTGGAAAAGCCCGTTCCAGTCGAAGTAGGAGACAAGGCGTTGCTCATGAAGCTGGATTTGCCTCCTAAACAGTTTCGAGTGATTGGGCTTGCAGAAGTTGCTGATCTGTTAGAAACGGCTCCTGAAATGTACTCTGCAAAGGTGAAGGTTGGTTATGTTGGAGAGAAAACGTCAGAAGATCAGTGGGTGGTGTCGGGACTGTTCCAGACGAAAATGGCGGTGCAGCAGATGACAGGCGGCAACGTGCTTACCGCTTCTAAGGTTAAAGGAACCATTGTCAGTCCACACGGTGAAAAAGGCGAAACACTCGTAAAATTTGAAAAATCGCCAAGTACGTCGGAAAAGGTGTATTATTACAAGTTGAGGAGAGCCAAAATTGTCTGACCTTGAAACGTTGTTGAAAGGAACGGTGCCGGATTCCATGCTTAAACGTGGCGTCCGCGTGCTGCGTGCAAAACTTAAACCTATTCGCATTCTGTTTGAACAGAGAAAAGTTCCTGATGAGGGGTGGGATGACGAAGTCATCGACTTGCTGCTCACGGTCTTCTCTCTCATGGATACAGACAAGGATCCGGATTCAGCTCGGATAGGCGAACGCGAAGCGAGGGTTGCGTCACTGCTTGTTTCTGATCTTGCCCATGGATTTTGTCACGGCGTGGGAAGGTCTGGCAATGTTGTTGCTCCTCAACCGAAAGCCGCCGGAGCTTCGCTGGCATACTTTTTTGCAAACAAACTCGCCCTGAACATGTTGCAGAAGATGGGTGCTCCGAATTTAAAGTCTGCATGCGTCATTCCAGTCGCAACTGGTATGGGTGTTGGATTTGCGGCAAGTGTGGCTCGCGACATGACAAGCAAACGTGAAGTGGTTTATGCGCGTCTCGATCATCTTTCCCCCGTTAAGGGCATCCAACTGGTGGGGATGAAAATGAAGACTGTTGAAAGCGACGTGTTTGGGGATGCTGTGAGGGTTCCAGTTGAAAGAATAAAAGAGGCTGTAAGCAAAGAAACAGCAGCTATAGTTTCAACAACCACTTTCTTTCCCCCGCGCGAACCAGACGATGTTAAGGCTATCGCAAAACTCGCCCTTGGCGAAAACATCCCGCATATAATCAACAACGCCTATGGTGTGCAAAGCAAGGAGATCATGAAGCTAATACATGGAGCAATTGACGCAGGCAGGGTTGACGCGGTTATTCAGAGTACGGATAAGAACTTCTTGACACCAGTTGGCGGCTGCATCATTGCTTCGCCGGATGGCGAGTTTATAGACAAGGTGTCGAAGGCTTATGCTGGAAGAGCCTCAGCAGCTCCGATCATTCAGTTTTTAGCGGCAATTCTGTCCTTAGGTCTAAGAAAGTATGAAGAATTGAGAAGCGAACGAGAACGAAACCGAGAGTTGCTAGGTGAGTCTTTGCAGAAAGTCGCTAAGGCGCATGATGAAAGAGTGCTGAAAGTGTTTAACCCTATAGCTGCAGCGATGACGTTGAACAACTACAATGCGAAGAAAGTGGGTTATAATCTATACACGCTTAGAGTTACAGGACCTCGTGTCCTTGAGAAAACAGACTTCGGCACCTGCTGTAAACGCTATCACTCTTCTTACATAACTATTAACGCGGCTATCGGATCCACAAGCAAGGATATTTCGTTGGCGATGAGGAAACTGGATAAGGCGCTAGGGCAAGCAAAGAAATAATCGTCTGTCATTAGATTTTCTCGAACATGCCCAGTCTGCATTTGCCCGAATCTAGAAATTCTCTGCAGAAACACACTTTCTCCGCGTCTTCTGGGCATCTATGCCCGTTGGCGATAACTTTGGCTAGAGTGTTGAAGTCTACCTTGTAGGTTTCGAATTTCGGGTTTTGTGCTTTCGGATCGCTGAGAACACGTATTGCTCCGCAACTGCATTTTTTTGTTTCTGCGAATGGTGGACATGGGCAAAGGTGTTTTCCGCCCCAGCATGGGCACTTGCGCTCGTAATAGTCAGCAATCATTTTGAAATAGCCAATGTCAACTTTAAACTCGGACAAGGAAACAGTCACTGTGAGAAAAGCGTCGGGTCTTCGAGTTAAAAATGTTGCTGTCTGAAGAGGCTTGTTTGTTGAACGCTTTTATTTTGCAGCTTTCATCATTATAGCTTGGCGCCTAGCAGTGTTGGTGGTCCTCACCCCGGACTTCAGATCCGGTGCAGCCCGAATAGGACTGG
>DATBWI010000040.1:0-2244 GCA_036514855.1 Bathyarchaeia archaeon
CGCCGTCGTGATTATAATGAGGTATGGAAAAGCTGAAATATATTTATTGGCAAGACGAGGGGCTGTGGCTTGGATATTTAGAAGAATATCCCGATTACATGACGCAAGGGGAGTCAGTTGAAGAGCTTGAAGAGAATCTAAAAGATATTTTCAAAGAACTCACCAGTGGGCATATTCCTTGTGTGCGTAAAATTGCAGAACTCCGAGTCTCTTGAAAAGAACAGATTTGATAAGAGAAATCGAAAAGATGGGCTGTGTCTTTATCAGGCATGGAGGGAAGCACGACTGGTATCAAAATCCGAAATCGAAACTTGCTCAGCCAATCCCAAGACACAGAGAAATCAACGATAGTCTCGCCAAACATATAATTAAAAAACTAACATAGAACTTAACGAATCACTCAAGCCGACCCGTGAAAACGCTGTTTGATTTTGGCACAGCTAGTTGCCCTCGCAAGTTATGCAAATCGTTCAACAGAGGAGTAATGAAGAAAAAGACCTTACTGAGCTGGAGCAGTGGCAAGGATAGTGCTTGGGCGCTTCACCTCCTCCAACAAAACACAAGGATTGAGATTCTCGGTCTGTTTACCGTCATGAACCAGAAATACAACCGCGTTTCCATGCATGCCACAAGGCCGGAAATCCTCCATTGTCAAGCCGACAGTGTGGGTTTGCCTTTCCGAACCATCGATCTTCCTGATCCATGCACCAACGAGCAATGTGACGCCGCAATGCGGCACTTTGTCATGGAGTCTGTCTCAAACGGAATCGAATGTATGGCGTTCGGAGACCTGTTTCTTGAGGACGTACGGAAATATCGGGAGAACCAGTTGAAAGGCACCGGGATTGAACCCATTTTCCCTTTGTGGGAAATCCCCACTGCCGAACTCGCAGAGCAGATGCTCTCGGCAGGCATTGAAGCCTATGTCAGCAGTGTTGACCTCAAGAGACTACCATTGCATTTCGCTGGACGGAGATGGTCAAGAGACTTGCTGAAGGAGTTTCCTCAGGATTGCGACCCATGCGGGGAGAACGGTGAAATTCACACAGTCGCTGTGGGTGGACCGATGTTCACCAAGCCCATCCCGATCAAAATTGGTGAGATTGTTGAGCGGAATGGGTTTGCCTACGCTGACATTATTCCGATGAATTGAGAGGATTGTCGAACGAATCGCTACCCTTAGACGATTAAAAGTCAAGCCCGTTTACCTATTTGTGGCATCAGAAGTATGAATACGTATACTACACGTATATAGAAAGGAGGATTCCAATGCAAAAAAAATTGACCATAACCATAGATAAGGAAGTTTATGAAGGTCTTCATAAGACCATCGGCCCCCACAAGATCAGCAAATTTGTTGAGGAATTGGTTCGCCCACACGTAGTTCGTCCAAATCTGGAATTAGCATACTCCCAAATGTCAAAAGACAAAAAGAGAGAAGCAGAAGCCTTGGATTGGGCAGAAACAACTTTTAAGGACATAGCGCATGAAAAGAGGTAAGGTATGGTGGGTTAATAGCGCTTGTCATATTTGACGGCAAAGAAAGCAAGGCCATGGCTGATCAACTGGCTACTGTAAGCAAGTTGCGATTATTCAAACGTGCCGGCGTACTTTCAGAAGAAGATATGCTCAGGATCAGCGAGGCCATCAAAATACAATTAGATATTTATTAAAAGAGGGCTAACAAAAAAATCCAGCGGACTCGCTATCTATCAACTCTTCCAAAGCGCATCAACAATATTCATTCGTGCTGCTCTGAATGCAGGCAGCACACCACCTATAAAACCCATAACCAATGCGAACAGAAGTGCAATAGAAATTATCTCTAAAGTGAGGGAAAAACTAAAGGCAAGTTCAGAAAATGTCTGCCAGTTCATTGTCGAAACTGTAAAAAGCTGCAAAAAGGATGCAAAGAAGAGTCCGATACAACCTCCTATAAATGCAAGGAACAAAGATTCCATTAGAAAACTCGTTAAAATACTCACTCTTTGAAATCCTAATGCACGCATGGTGCCGATTTCATTTGTACGGTTGGCAACTGCTGCATACATTGTAATCATAGCGCCAATAATTGCACCGATAGAAAAGATCAAAGTCAGAGATATGCCAAGGATGCGGAGGAATTTTGCCATCATCTCTGACTGTTTTTCATAATATTTTGTCTCGCGCAAAGCATCCAGAGTCAGACGCGGATCATGCTCTAACCGCAACTTAACTGCTTCGAACTCAGAAGAATCACGCAAT
>DATBWI010000041.1:0-3238 GCA_036514855.1 Bathyarchaeia archaeon
ATAACCTTTTCATCGGCATATACCTCTCCAACTCCTTTGGGAACATCATCAGCAACAATGTCATATCTGGAAATGATAACGGCATATCAATGGAATACAGCAACATAAACACCATAACAAACAACACAATAACAGAAAATGAGAATGGATTATACCTTCACGGAGAAGAACCAAACCCAATAGCAGGCAACGCTATAATCGCCAACACAGTTTCAAACAACACTTTAGGCATTTCACTCACTTACTCAGAAAACAACCTAGTTTACCACAACAACTTTGTAAACAACTCAAACCAAGCATACACCTTTGACAGCGAAGATTTGTGGGACTGGGAAGGCGAAGGAAACTATTGGAGCGACTATGCAGGCGAAGACTCAAACTTCGACGCAATCGGAGAAACTCCATACCAAACGGGCGACGCAAGCGTAGATAATTATCCGCTTGTAGGCGTGTTCCACTCTTTCAGTTTCACTTGGGAAACCGAAACATTTCACGTTTCTGTTATTTCCGCTTCTAAGATCGTGGAATTCAGTTTTGTCCAACCTGAAAAAAAGATAAGCCTAAACGTGACAGAGTCAGGCTTCTGCAAAGTAACCTTTCCAACCGTTCTCCTCGGCGGTCCATATACCGTTCTTGCGGATAGCCCCAATCCAGTAATCGTCGTTCCAACGTCAGACGACACCCACGCAATCTTTTACATAATCTATAATCAAGACACTAACGAAATTCAGATTAAAGGAAGCAGTGCTGTTCCAGAATTCTCGTCAATCCCATTATTGCTTGCCGCTATGTTGCTGGTTCTGACGATGTCAGCGATCGCTAAGAAGAATTCACAAAGACTGGTGAAACGCGCTTAAAGGGCTAGTCGCTAGACTATGCAGCAAAACTCGTTAATCGAGTAACACGCTTCTTCGACAAAACGATTAGAAAAACAGCAAAAACCATAAAGGGCAACAGAAGCAACAATGACGAGAATTCTGGCACGATCGCCTGCAACTCCGCAGTCAGAGCTTGCTCGCTCAATTCTGCAGCGCCGAAATGCTTGTGGCGGACAACCCCCGTTTGGTCAATGATAAACGTTGATGGAACAAAATTGACTCCATAGGCTGCGGCAACTCCGCTAGTGTCTCTAGCGACGAATCCTTCAAAGCTTACCTCATCCCTAAACTCTCTAAGCTGAGCCTCACTATCGCCGCCCACCGCGAGTATCTCGCTGCTTACTCCAACCAATATGAAGACAACTTCATCTCCAAAGATTTTGGAGACGCTTACAAAAACGTAAGCTGTTGCCTTGCAGAAAATCACGCGTGTTGAGATGAAACTTAGGACGACAGTGGAGCCGCGGAAGTTGGAAAGCGAGAAACCTGCGCCGTCAACATCGGTCAACGTGAAATTCGGGGCTGTCTGCTGAGCACAAGCTATTCCAGAAAGGGACAAGCCAATAAGAAATAACGCGAACATAATCGAAAGAAATCTGCTCATCTTTCCGCCTTTATTCATGTTCTTGATTCCTCTGTCTTGACCAGCTTAAGTATGGAAGAGGTTTGGGAATCTATAAGCCAGATTGCAGTCTCGGAAATATTGCGAAAACAGACATACAGCCCAACGAATCCGCATCTTGAATCGAAATAATGACTGAAACAGTTGAGCGCACATGCGCTAGCTCCTACCATGGATCCGTCCGTCCATAATTGCTTGAAACTATCACTACGTCGTAAACATCTATGCGATCGTCGCCATTGAGATCATAAGGATAGTGAACAGCCCACTCGGGATCTCCGGAATCAATTCCCACCAACGCTGCAATGGCATCCAAATCTGCAGAGTCAACTATTCCATCTAAGTTCAAGTCTCCAGGTATAGGCATGAAAGTGTAGTTGAGGTCATTTTTTACGCTCACGCCGTAACTGGCATTGTAGAACTCCATCTTCCTGTATTCTGGACAGTAAACGTCAATCCAACCGCATGCAATGTGCACTTTGCCCGTGTAGTTTTCAGGAATGTAATCGGTGCCGACCTGCGTGTATGGGGGCACACTCTGCCACGGGCTCTTAACCCTAAAAGTCACTCGCAAAAGAACGCCGCTGCCGTTGATTGCCGGATTGTCATTAATTATTGCGGCTTGCAGACACAACGTTCTGTCGTTGATTCCAATACTGAAGAATTGATATGGCTGAGGCAGGAAAGAAGTAACTATGACGCTTTGAACGTCTGTCTCTAGGAAGTCAGACCACTCAAGCTCCAGATAGAAACCTTTCATGTCAACAATATTGGCGAGAGTAATATTCACTGTGAACGTGCCGTTGGCAATCCAGGTAATAGCTTCTGCCTTACCTTCATATTCAATGCTTATCTCTGGCCTAAGTGAGAAGATATTGTAATACGCATGCATCTGAGAATGGTTGATCGCTAAACCATACGGATCGCTCATCTTGGTATTGTTGAGCAATAAGACGCCCGTATGATTCGATGGAAAACATGGATCATTTACAATGTGTAATGAGAGGTTCGCTATTGGGGCGCTGCCACTGTACGAGGCAGAGGTGTTTGAAGTTACAGCCTGCCTATACACTCCGCCTATGTTGTCAACTTCTTGCAGAAGAATTATGTCGCTCGTGTGGACGTGTTTGACCTCGGATTGTGTAACTTGAACCACAGCCGGATCAAAGTCAAGCCTGAACTCGTATCCGGCAAGCTCTGAAACGTTGACAACCCAAACTTCCGTCTTGAAGGTTGTGCAATAAGCTGGAAATGAAAAGTTGTAAGCGTTCCCAAGATATGTCCATGTATCCTCTATTTTCACGGCAAACACTGCCTGCGAAGGAGGCCTCTGAACGCCAACCGTCTTCGTCTCCGTATCCCATTTTCCCTCACTGTCCGTAACGTTTAACGTTACTGTAAAGTTTCCAGATGTGGAATAAGCATGTGTTATGCTTGAGTTGGCGACCGTAGTGATGTTGCCGTCTCCAAAATTCCACTTATAACTAACAATGACGCCGCCGTTGGGCGTAGAAGCCGAGGCGTCAAAAATTATGGTCTCATTCAATAGTGGATTTTGCGGAGACCAGGTAAACGCTGCATTAGGCGGGCGCAATAAACGCATGGAAACGATCATGTCTTGATAATCTTTATCGCCTCCGTTAAGCAGGTCTTCCCAGGCTATCATGTAGCCAGCCTCTGTTTTCGGGTCTTGGAAAATCAGGGTGTGGTCAAAACTGTCTATGTTTCGGCTTTTCTG
>DATBWI010000042.1:0-11478 GCA_036514855.1 Bathyarchaeia archaeon
AACTGCGGCAACGTGCGTCAGACAACTTTTCAAGAAATATGGGCAACTTCCCCAGTTCTTAAGGATTTGCGGGAGCGAGAGAAACTCTTGAAGGGACGTTGCGGTGAGTGCCAATATAAACGGTTGTGCGGTGGTTGTCGGGGACGTGCATGGGCTATCACCGGCGACTATCTGGCTGAGGACCCGTCCTGTTTTATACATTCAGATGGCGAAAAATGCCACACTTAGATTCTTTTAATCGATGCTGATGTGGCGTAATCAGCCAATTCAAAAAGCAGGCTTGATTCACTTATTCCCAGCTTTCTAAGGCTTTTTTTAGCCTCAAGAATGTGTACATTGGCGATTTTCTGGAGGCTTTCAATTTTTTGTGAATTTGTTTCTACAAGATTGACGATGTTTATGGTTGTGGTTTTATTCAAGTCTGCAATGTCGTCATGAATCTGGTATGCTATGCCGAGCAGCCTGCCATAGTTAGACAACGCTCTGGTTTCTTCTTCTGTGGCTCCGCCTATCATGGCTCCAATTGCTGCTGAAGCTTCGAAAAGAGAAGCCGTTTTCTTAGATATTATGCCAACGTACTCATCTAAGTTCAAAGCTTGCCTGTTCTTGTATGCTCTCAGTTCTTCAAGTTCACCTTCACACATGCTGGCGGTTGCCAATGCCAAAGTTTTTGGGATTCTGAAATCCTTGTATCTTGCTGTTGTCTCAAGAATTATCGAGAGAACGAAATCTGCACTTAAGAGAGCCATCTCATAACCATATAAGGTGTGAAAAGACAGCTTTTCTCTTCTTGCCAGATCCATGTCGATGATGTCATCGTGTATAAGGGATTCCAAATGTGCCAGTTCTACTGCGACTGCGGCGGAAAATGGATCTCCATCGTGATTGCTAATGTTCTCAAACGAGAGAACTAGTAAGATTGGTCGGAGGCGTTTTCCACCTTCCAATGCGCGCTTGAGGGGAACGAAGAATATAGACTTCTCATGTTGTTTTAGTTCAGCCGAAATGGCATCGTCTATTTTGACTCGGTAATCGTCAATTTTCATTTGAAGAATACTTGATGGAATAGTTTCTATGTTTTTGTCCATTCCGTTTGCCGACCGTAGACGTTATTGTTATCGAAGTTTGCGTGAGGTGACTCTATTTCATAAGTTTCATTGTAACATTTAAACTCTGTCCATCGCAAACGGTTCATTGGTTTGTTGACGTTTCGTTTTCTTTGGTTTATACCAGAAAATTAATTATCAGCATTGTCCTTTGTATACATTCCGTACATACGCATCAAATTGGGGGGCGCCACTCATTAACCGACTTAAGCAGTTGCTGATTTCTTTGATTCTTCTGTCAATGATAGCTTTGATGGTGAATGGGCTGGTTGCAACTGACAAGATTACAATGTTGACTTTTCCTCTCACAATAGACTTAAGCGCGTTGACTTTTTTGCTGCAATATTCTGCCTTCTTCATACTTCTAGTGATAAGCATTGGAGTTCTAATAGTGCTGGTGCGCGACAGAAACTCGGCAATTGATTCTCTTAAGAGTCTTATTGGCAGTCATGAACCCGATAATAATTCTTTCAGAAAATTCTTGATGGTAATTGCTGTTTTTCTTGTCGTATTTGTTGTTGTTCTGCTTGTCACGCGAGTCGGGATAGAGGGTCTGCAATCTTCCATTTCAGAAGGTAATGGGCAATCATCAGGTGGTTCTCAGCCATCTACTCCCACTGATTTGACTACTCCTCAGTTTCCATTAACTCTATCTGTTGCTTTAGGTGTCGCGATTCTGGCGATAATACTTGCATGTAGTTTGTTGGCGTTTCAGGCGATGAGAGAAATTAGGGCGGAAGCTAAACTTCCGCTGAAAGATGAGCCTGTTCTTGAGGAGAAGGCGTTGAATGTTGTTAAAGAAACTATCTCAAGCATTGTTCATGAAGGAGATTTTCGAACCGCGATAATAAGATGTTATCAAAGACTTTGTGACCTCTTGGTACGATACAATTGCCCAATTGAGAAGCACCAGACAGTGCAAGAGTTCAAAACTGTCGCCTCAAAAGCCCTTAACATACCGGAGAAGCCTTTTGCTAGGCTTACCCAACTTTTCGAAGAAGCCAGATACAGTCTCCATGAAATGGACGAGACTAAAAAGAACGATGCTTTGAAGTTCTTGACGGAAATAGGGGATCATTTGAGCAGTGGTCGTTGATGCTTAATCTCACAAAGTCCATAATGAAATATGCCACTGGATATGCTTTATTACTAGGCGCTTCAGTTTTTCTCGGCGCTTTGGACGAGTCACTTGCATACACATTGTTTTTTATCTCTTCAGTCCTTTTTTCAGCCGCGATTATCTATGAACTATGGAGAGTGTCTGGGTTTCTGAAGGAGATAAGATATCCAATTCATCATGAGGACTTTGATCAGAAAGAACTTGAACAACTTACCCGTTCGATTAGGAAGACGCTTTCCGGAAGGTCGCTTTCCCCCTATGTTGCAAGTCGTTTGCAGCGTATACTTATGCACAAGATAAGTCTTCGTTCAGGTATGAAGTTGACTGAAGCTGAGAATCTTTTCAAAAACCCTGAAAAGCTGAGTGCGCTTGGTTACGATAGGTTGGCAAGTCTAATAACTGAGCGAAGCGTCTTGCCTCGAAAAAAGAGTGAAAAGATAAAAGCATTGAACAACATTTTTAATCAATTAGAGGAAACAAATTGAAACCAGACAAGTCGTCCATATCCGCTATCGTGAGCGAAATTGGCAAGTTAATCGTTGGAAAAGAAGAAGTGCTTAAACAAGTAATGCTTGGAGTTCTAGCCAATGGGCATATCCTTTTCGAGGACTATCCTGGCTTGGCAAAAACAATGATAGCGAAAAGTTTTGCCATCTGCCTCGGATGCGACTTCAAAAGGGTTCAATTCACTCCTGATTTGCTTCCTGCTGACATTACTGGCACTTACGTGTTTAACCAGAAGACAGGAGATTTCGCTTTCAGGAAAGGCCCAATTTTCACGAATATTCTTCTTGCTGATGAGATAAATCGTGCTCCGCCGAAGACTCAAGCTGCGCTTTTGGAGGCTATGCAAGAAAAGCAGGTGACACTTGAAGGAAAAACCCACGGTCTTGAAGAACCTTTTATGGTGGTTGCCACGCAGAACCCTATTGAGCTTGAAGGAACGTATCCTTTGCCTGAGGCTCAGTTAGACAGGTTTATGATGAAGATGAAAGTTGGGTATCCAAACACGGATCAAGAAGCGGAGATTTTGAAGAGGCGGCTTTTTAGAAAAAGCGATGACATAAATCTAAGTCAAGTTGCTGATGCGACTGCCATCATTGAGATGCAGAAGGCTGTTGAACGGATCCATGTTGATGATGATGTACTGCATTACATTGCAGAAATAGTTCAGGCTACTAGGAGTCATCCGAGAGTAGACATTGGAGCAAGTCCCAGAGGCTCTTTGGCGATACTTAAGCTGTCTAGGGCTCTCGCCTTCTATGATGGGAGAGACTATGTAACACCTGACGATGTTAAGAGCGTGGCATCTCCAGCACTTTCTCATCGAATTATCTTCAAAACAGAATACTGGTTCAGAGGAATCAGCCCAGAATCCATAATAGAACAGATTTTGACCGATATTCCCGTGCCCAAGTTGGATGGCAATGCTTAGTCAACGTGTTCCACTGCTGATCGCATTCTCAGCTTCCATAATTCTGGCCAGCATAGCGCTGAAGGACTGGCGACCCTTAACACTGATTCTCCCACTTGCTTCGCTCTTATTCCTAACAAGATTAATTTCGCCAATAACTGAATTAAACGTAGAAGTCAAAAGGGAGCTAACGCCCGACAGCGTAATGGTCGGCGAAACAACAACAGTGAAGCTTAAAATTACAAACAAGAGCAAAGAACGAATCGATTTCTTGGAAATCTATGACAGACTGCCGGAAGAATTAACCATAACCAAAGGCACCAACCATCTAGTTTTGTCTATTAATCCAGAAGAAAAAACAGTGTTAACCTACGAGGTTTCATGCGTCCAGAGAGGAAGATATGAAATCGGCCCAGTTTACTTACGATCACAAGATCCTTTAGGCTTTAACTTCAGCGAAAACACTCAATCCAAAGTTTCTTCACTTCGCGTCGTGCCTTCAATCGAAAAACTGAGTTCAAGTGATCTTCCTTTCAAACGAACCGGACACTGGCCGGGAATCATACACTCTAGCCGAAGAGGCGACGGGACAGAGTTCTACGGCTTAAGAAGCTATATTCCCGGTGACGATCTTGGGAGAGTGGAATGGAAAGCTTCGGCGAGAACGGGAAAACTCATGACCATCGAGCATGAGAGCGAGCGAAGCGCTAACATTGTTATAATTCTTGATGCTGGTAAGGATTCAAAATTGGGAAAGCCGCCGGAAACCCTTTTAGAATACAGTATAAAGGCAGCGGGGTCGCTGGCTTCACTTTTGCTGGGTCTTGGAAATCAAGTCAGTCTGATTAGTCACTGTGAAGACCGAGGATGGCTACCTGGAGGTTTCGGCAAGCGGCATCTGAGAAATATTCTAAACTACTTAACAAGCGTTAAAGCAGGAGAAGCTCAAGTTCCTTTGGGTTTTGAGTTGCCCTACATTTTTTCTTCCAGACCCCAAGTGGTTTTGATTTCTCCTCTGCTTAACTTGAGCATTGTTGAGGATGTCAAATCTCTTGAAGGCTACAACATATTCGTGATTTCTCCATCTCTCTCGAATGTTATTGACCAAGAGGCAAGTGAAACAGAGAAGCTTACGTTTAGAGTCTTGGCTCTTGAACGGAGAAACATTATTTCGGAACTAAGACGTTACTGCATCGTTTTGGATTGGGATACGCAGGTTCCACTGCGAACTGCGATGAAAGGGGTAAGACGATGGTACATGCAAACAAGACGCCATTGAAAACTTACATGCAGGCTCACAGGGTCTCGTCTTTTGTTCTTGTCTTAATCGCAAGTCTATGGATAGCTTTGTCGCAGCCGAATTTGCCTATGTCTGGCGTATGCATGTCCTTAGCCTTGGTTTCTTTTGTTGGGCTTCTTAGTTTGGAGAGAATCGTTTTTCTAATTCCTTTTCCCGTGTTGGCTGCCTTTGTGGTCGCTTCGATTTTTGCATCACCAGTCCAAGGGTTCGTGCAAGAAGTAATTATGTCGCTTCAGTTGTTGCTCGCCGTCTATACAGCGGGAATTGGAGGTTCGTCAATATTTTTTGACAGAATTTTTCGAAGAATGAAAGAGCCGATCGACAGCGCAATGCTTTCATCAGCGAAAAGGGCTTTAAAGCGATACTTTATGAATCTTTCAGGTATTATTGCCGTGTCATTCATGGCGTCATTTTTCTTTCTCTTTCTCGGAAGTCTGGCAAGTTTTAAGCTGGAACCGTTATTCCTCGTCGCAATAGCAACTGCTATTCTGCTGTTAAGCCTGATTTTTCTCGGAACAAATCTACCCTCGTCAACAACTCAGAAAGGAAAATCTTGATCTCGTCGAAGCTATTTCTCCTCTTCTCAAGTTTCTAGGTAATTCTCTATACGTCTTTCACGTTATCCGTCAGCTTCTGCAACACATCTCGTTGAGTTTGACATCGTGGTAATGCTTGCACTAAAGCGACATCTCCACTGCTCTCATCTTGCGTCATTTTGTCAACTCGTACGCATACATAACGATCCCGTTGATTACGTTAACTAAATGAAATATGCATTGCATTTACATAGTGTACAAGCAACATGGTGGAGCTTTCAGAAAAAGGGGAAATTAGGGTGTTGCGTGTTTATCGTTTTAAGGATATGTTATGTAAGTTGAAACAGTGACTGTATTTGTGCTCGGGGGGTATGGCCAAGGCTCAGGTTTTAGCCATTGTACACCAAAGTTCAAGCCTACTTTAATGGAGTATCCCTCGTAGGTCATTAATATATAGGCACTCTCGGAAAGATACGTGTTCATCCCGACATTAGCACCTTCATTGATGTCCCACCACCAGCAAGCTTGGTGGGAGATGAAGTCGCTTTTGTCCTTAACCATTGCATCACTGGAAGTCCATGTGTTCACTATACTACCACCAAATGTAGCCGTTGCCACAGGACCCGTTCCAGACCAGCCAAAAGTTCCGCCTGCGTTGAATGTCCAACCATTGGTGTTAGTTCCAGGTGCTGTTGTCGGTGCATAACCCGCAAGATACTGATAACTGTAGTATTGTCTTACATAGTGGTAGTTCCATGTATAGTCGGTTCTCCAATCGGATGCATAAGCAAGTATGCCTGGCACTGTTTGGAAACGCGATTTTATCATGTAAAAATCTAATCCGGTATTGCCGTCATTGATCAGTTTGTAAATGTCTACAAACATTGTGAATTTTCCATAGGGGTTCGAATACCCGCTGATAATGTATGCTTTGTATAATCTCCACTCGGCCTGTTCCGCAAGCGCCGGTTGAGGCAAGACCACCGTTAATAGGCCTGCACAGATGAGTTGTTTGCTATCTGTTGAAGCATATTATCAACTAATGAATCCAATGCTTCCTTGTCGGTTTCAGCCCAGCCTCTCATTATGAGCTGTGAGGTTGTTACCTCCTTACCAGGCCATATGGCGACAGCAGCAACAACTTCCTCATGTGGCAGGGGGTCACTGTATTGGTCGAGGTCTTTGGTACTGCCTTCTGAAAGAAGTTCTTGAAGCTGATTTAGGATAATAGCGGAAACTGCTGCGCGGTCTCCTCCGACAATTATCACGGGCTTGCGGCTGTTCAAGAAGCGTTTCATGAAGCTCGTGTCGCTTGCAGAGTTGCCAAACCAATGGCCGTCCACAAATAGTATGTCGCCTGAGACAGCTTCACTGGTTTGCTCAAGAATTACGAGCTTGTTTGAACCAGAAGCAGTTAATTTCCTGTCAAGCGAGTCAATGAGAGAGTTGCTGATATTAGAACTGCCGATCCAGCTAACAGAGAAATCCTGAAGACCGACGATGAAATCGGAATCGGGCGTTTGGGGGTTCTTTGAAGGTTGGGAAATAACGAATCCCGCATAGGTTCCTAGAAAGACTAAAGCCACAATTAACGTAATAGACAATTGAATCTTCATGTTCTTCATACAACTCTTCCTTTTTTGTTTAGTTCCACTAATAGTATACATGCTTCACCTTAAAAATTTTGTGGTCTTTCTATTAAGAGCTTTGCCTATGATTCTTTGTAGAATGCGTTGATGTTCGGCAAGCTACCTCAGAAGCGTCGTCAACGGGACACCCTTTGATAGCAAACACTTAGAAAAATAGAACAGTCAACGTGCCATACTAATTTGGAGAAAAGTCTATATTTATAGGAAAAATCTTAAAGGATCAAAGGTCCATTTCTGGTATGGTGTTTATCCATGCGCTACTGCCAAAAATGTGGCTCGCAGGTAAGAGAAGAGGATACTTTTTGTTCTAAGTGTGGCACGCCTTTAGGAAATTCGAAGAGCGGTCACATAAGGAGAGCCTACATAGGACCTCATCCGATGTGGTCAATCTTTTCAGGCGTCATGCTTGTCCTGTCTGGATTTGTGGCTATCTATATGCTGGCAACGGTATTTGAACCGCTTCCAATTCCATTCAAACTTTCTTTCATATTGGTATTTGTCACGTTGATAGCTATAGGCGTCATTCTTTTTGTTTATGGTATTAGAGGAAAGGTTATTCCGACTCAGCAGATTGAGATCGAATGACAATGCTATTTGTCCATTTTGACAGATTCTGATCGAAAAGAACAAGCGCATCCGCATTGATCATGGACGACAGTCAATGACCTAACCTCATGACAAATGGCTGATTCCCCTGATTGAGCTTTTTAGCGTGTACCTTTCTCTGCGCAGTGTGATGGTCTCCTTTGTTTCTTTAAGAATTATGCGTTTTCTCTGAAAATTCATCGTTTCTAATTTTTACAGATTATCCACCTGAGTCTCAACAGGTTTAAATCATCTGGGCAAGCGTTTCTGAATAGGCTCCGCACAGAAACATGCGTTTTCCTATCAAGAAATTAGGTTAAATCAAAATCTTGTTTCATCTCAATCTTAATTGCAATCCCAATTCAAGAGGCACCCGGAAATTCCAGCAGAGGCGTAGTTTATTGTTATAAACCGACAACTTCTTTTAGGAGATATGCTTTTCTTTTCTTAATGCTCCTTTTAGAATAACACGGGCCTAGCATCGTTGCACACATGCCAGCAAACAATAGGTGCCCTTAGGCTGCTGTGGGTATTGGCTCGTTTGATACTGGTGTTTTTTCGCGCCAAATCTTAACGCCTTGTGGACAGATGACGACGCGTTCCTCGCCAAGTCTTGCGATGTCGCCGCTGATTGATTCGACGAATTCGCACAACTCATTTATTGCGCGTCTAACGTCATCGACACTTTTGTTTGCAAGATTGACTATTCTGAGAATTATGATGTTTCCGGATTTTACTTCATTCTTCACGGTGTCCAAGTCGGATAGATCGCGGAGAGGCATGGCTTTCAAATAGGTTTTGCCAGAAGTGCCACTAAACTCTACTTCCTTCTCAGCCTTCTTGGGTTTGCGGAATATGCCGCCTAGATCTGGCACATTTCTCCTCTCTAACATCTTCTATTCACCCTTCAAGAGTTTAAGCGTTTCCTAATTTTGTGTCTAGATTTCCAATAAGAATTAAACTACTAAATGTTTTATGAATCTAAAATTCAGATTAAGAACTGCCTAACCCCTAAGTCTCCAGTTTCTTAACAAAATTCCATGTTTTGTCGCCTACAAAATGAATGTTTTTGACAACAATTCCCTTCGCCACACTCTTTGCCGCGTCTGAATCGCACGATGCTTCGCCTATTGCGATAGGCTTATGGTGTTTCTCGTCAACTACTATGACAAGCTCGCCGCTTTCGAATTTTCCTTCAAAACTTACGATGCCCGGAGCCATAACATCTGCCCCGCTGCAAACATGCGGGATCGCGCCCATGTCGACAACAACTTTAGGTGCAGAGAGAATAAACTCGGTGAAAACAAGTGTTGGAAAGATGCCTTTTCCAGTTTTAACAAGCACTGGTTTGTTGTTTACGAGAAAGAAATCAGCGAAGTCTGTTTTGACGATTTCGATGCCAGTCTTAGCTTTTAGGATTTGTTCAAGAGTGGCTTTAGGTTTTTCAGGAACCATGTCTAAAAGAGCTTTTGCCTCTTTGGTTTTCAAAAAATGCCTGTTGTACTTGTCGGACATTGTGTTTCTCTCTTAGATAGGTTTAAATGTGTAAGTTTAAGTATAAAAGGCGTAAAAGGATAAGTTTCGAGGAGTTTAGCATGAGCGAAATGACAACTGAAATCCTTGAGCAGAACCTTGGAAAAATCGTGCTTGTTAGACTGAAAGGTGGAAAAAGTTTACGTGGAAGACTGAAGGGATTCGATCAGCATCTAAATCTCGTTTTGGAAGAAACAGAAGACACCACGAATGCTGAAAGCATGAGAAAACTAGGGTTGATAATTGTCCGAGGAGACAATGTAGTTTTGATTTCTCCGCCGCCAAGGTGACACGATTTTGGGAAAGGGAACACCTTCTTTTGGCAAGCGTGCCGGCAAAACACTCCACATACGTTGTAGGCGATGCGGTAGAAGAGCTTACCATGTGGGTAAAAAGCGGTGTGCAGCATGCGGTTATGGACAAACAACCGTCATGAAGACGTATTCTTGGCGCACTAAAACCCTTCATAGGGAAAGACTGCGCTAGAATGATCCATGTTCTTGCGAAGATTGATAGTTGAAATAAATGAGGAAAGAAGGCAACTTGTTGTAAAACCGATTTCAGAAAAAGAAGCGACGAAAATTGGTTGGCGAAAGCGAGCAAGAAGAAAATAAGTCGCGCTATTTTTTTGGTTAATGCGTTTCTAATTGAATTAGAATAGTGCCTTTTACTTTATAAGGTCTGATGCTTATTTCTGTTTGTGTTAGTTTCAATCCCATTGAGGGGAGTTGACTCGATTTGCCTGTTGAGATTAGCTTGGAGATGTATGGTGAGAAGGCTGTGGTTTTGCCGTTTTTTACGGGTTATGTGGCTCGGGGTTTGTTGTTGCATGTCGTGAGGCAGGTTGATCCGGCTGCGTCTGGCGTGTTGCATGAATTGGACGTTTCTAAGCCTTACAGCGTTACGCCTTTACGGTTTAGGAGTAAGAGTCGCACTGAGGGTGGTTATGTTTTGGACCCGTCGTTTCCTTGTCGTGTCGGGTTTAGGTTTTTGAAGGACGAGTATTCGACGTTTTTGCTTAGTTTTTTTCAGAAGCAGAATAGCCTAATGGTTTTTGATACGGTTTTTCGTATTGCTAGTTTGAGTGTGAATTGTAAGAGTTATGAGGAGTTGGAGAAGGAAGCTGTGGCTGTGGATGGGTTTAGGCTTGTGTTTAGGTCGCCTACGTATTTTGCTAGTTTGGGGAGTGGTTATCATTGGATGTTTCCAGATGCTGTGAAGGTTTTTTCGGGTTTGATGCGTTGTTGGAATTTGTTTAGTGATGGGAGACGGTTTGGGAAGGAGGAGTATGTGGCGTATAGGGAGTGGTTGGGTAAGAATGTGGGTGTGAGTGAGTATGAGTTGTGGACGAGGTTGGCGGTTATGAAGCGGAAGAAGGCAACGGGGTTTGTTGGCTGGGTCACGTATGAGATGAAAGATAAAGAAAGCGACTGGAATAAAACGACATGTATGCTTGCTAGGTTTGCAGGGTATGCCAACGTAGGGGGAAATAGAACTGGCGGGTTCGGAGTGGTTAGATTAGCGTTGAGGTCTTGATGTTTTGGTTTGCAGTGTGTTGTGTTTCGCTTTTTGGTGAAAGTCTTATATATACGTTTTTTGTGAAAGTGAAACTGATTCGCTTAGAACGAGGGATTTGACATTGCGGAAGTTTGAGAGGATTTATCGTGAGTTGCTCCTCTGAGAAGGATGGGGTTCAACTGAAGAAGTCTTTCGGGAATCTGTTAGCTTTCTAGATCCATGTTCGTTTTGTTTCTTTTATTGTGTCGTAGTGTGAGTCGTCAGAGAGTATGCGTGCTTGGCTGGTTATGGCGGTTGCGGCTATGATGCAGTCGCCCATGGGGATGTTTTTGTACTGGCATTTGATAAGGCCGGCCTGTTTGGCGATGGTTGGGGTCAAGTTTTGGATTTGTAGTCCGCTTTTCATGAGCGCGTGATAGCGAGTCTCTGCTAGTTCTTTTCCTCTTTTTTCGCAGGTTGTTTGGATGACTTCAGAGATGACGATGGTGGGCAATATTCCTTCGTTTTTGCTTGTCAGTTCTCTTAGTCTTCTTGCTGTTTTCTGTTTTGTCTGTACCTGGTCGGAGTAGAAGTGTTCAGTGAGGAATCTTGTGTCTAAGACTTCTTTCAAGCCTAGTATTCCTCGCGGAGTTTGTCTATGTGTTTCTTGATTTCTTCTACTTTGCCGTATTTTGCGTCTACGCCTGCCATGTCTTCGAGTCTGGGGATTGGCTTGAA
>DATBWI010000043.1:0-28322 GCA_036514855.1 Bathyarchaeia archaeon
GCTCATGGGAGAGAACAAGAGTGGAACAATCATCGACGGGGATGGAAACGGCACGGTTTTAAGCATCTCAGCAGAGGAGGCTGTTGTCCAAGGTTTCACCATACGAAACGGCGAAATAGGAATAGAAGGATCATCGCCTAATAGCAACGGCAGCATCGTCTCTGGCAATAACATTTACAATTGCAATGTTGGCATCAGATGCGGAGAGAACTTCACTGTCAGCTACAACGAAATAGAAAACTGCACAGAGGCGGGCATCATAATTTATGACAAATGCATTGCTGTGGGAAATGCGCTGCGAAACAATCGTCAAGGAATGCTGGTTCAAGGGACATTGAACTTTCTGCGAAACAATACGATGGAGAATAACGAGTTTGGTTTCGGTCATGTTCCAATCAACCTTACGTGGACAGTTCCAAAAGAATATTTCGTCAATGATATTGATCAGTCCAACACTGTTAATGGTAAACCGATTTATTATTGGGTAGGCAAGCATGACATGGCGATTCCTCTAAATGCTTCGTATGTTGAGCTTGTTGATTGCACTGGCATTCACGTGCATGGTTTGAACCTGTCAAACAATGTGGTCAGCCTCGTAATTGCAAACTCGCGAAACTGCCTCATCGAAAATCTATTGGTATCGCATAACCTGTATTGGGGTGTGACAGTATGTTGCGGTTCCGTTGGCAACACACTGAGAAACAACTTTATCTCTTCATGTGAAACTGGCGTAGAGCTCATTGACGAGGTTTACTCCACCGAAGGCAACTGGATTTTAGACAATAACGTATCGAGATGCATTCACGGGATAAAAATAACGGGCAACTGCACTTCAAACCAACTTTTCAGAAACAACGTAACAAACAATACGGTTGGCATTTCGTTGTCATTCAAGGTGAATTATAACATTGTATGCTACAATAACATATCAGGCAACACGGAAACGGGCATTTACATCGAGCGATCGTCGAACAACAGCATCGTTCACAACAACTTTCTAAGCAACACTTGCCAAATCCATGACACGTTTTCAGGGAATTCATCCGGTGCCCCATCAGTAAACTGGTGGAATGAGGACTATCCCGGATTTGGAAACTATTGGAGCAGCTACAATTGCGTGGACCTTTACAGTGGACTTCATCAAAACGTGACTGGCGCAGATGGTATAGGGGACTCACCCTACGTTATTGACGGCAACAATAATGACGAGTATCCGCTAATGAAACCATATTCATCGTTTCTCACCGATCTAAACAGTGATGGAAACGTTGACATTATCGACATTACAATGGTCGCAACAGCATATAATTCCACGCCTAGGGACAGTAATTGGAATCCATTGACAGATTTGGACAACGATGCCTTAATCAACATACTTGACATATCCCTAGTAGCCATAGACTTCGGAAAAGCAGTTTAGCGTCTCCGAATAATAAAGGCGTCTGTTGAACAGTTTTTTGTTTACGTTTATTGTTTGCGGTTGTAGAAAAGCTTCTATATGTTTAGCTGCTTCCTAGCTTTGGGGACTTGATGGAGAGTTATGTGGCTTATCCTCGAGTGGTTAAGGTTTACAGGAAACGTTACATTGCAATGGCACGACCAGAGTACATAAAAGAACTTGTTAATTATGCAAGGCATGTTTTGCACGATCCGCTTGAGCCTTTGGACTGGAAGCTGTTGCTGTATTGGGTGCACAGGCACTTTGAATATACTAAGGAAGAGTTGCCTAAGCCGAGGGCTGAGTTGCCCATGGACATTATTGCACAGGCTAAGGGAAGATGCGGAGAATTTGCGCTCCTATATAACGGAGCGCTTTTGACGAATGGTTACCGGACTCGCCTAATCATTGACTGTTCCACGTTAAAGGATAAGAGCAGGAGAGCGGCGGGAGATCATGTTTGGGTTGAAGTGCTTATCAATGGCATTTGGGTTCATGTGGATCCGACCGAGAAGAGGATTGATGCGCCGTTAATGTATGCCGTGAACTGGGAAAAGGATGTGAATTTGGTCTATGCAATAACAGATAGGGAGATAGTTGACGTAACCAAAACGTATCAACAGTAGTGAAGTAGAATGAGGCGCCGGTATTGGCTTATCATAATTCTCTTCGCAACTGGTCTTGTTCTGTTTTGTCTCGGTTTGTACTACATGTATGAAGTTGGAGAAGCTGAATATGGTTTCAAACTTGCAATATTGGGCGCAATCATTTTGGGCATAATATTGGCAATCGGAATGCTTTATGTGGCACGTGTTCGCATCAAAATCTTGAAAGATGCCAGCCAATTCTGAAATGGTTTCGAGACCATAAGAACAATATTTTAGTCCAACTAAAACTCCATTAAAAGAGACAAACACTGTTAACTACGGCGGAGGCGGGGGCGGGAGTGGTGGAGGAGGCGGAGGGATCTCTCTTCTTTTTTGACCAGATCGAACAAAAGCTGCGATGCCTAAAACTGCAACTGTGATTCCAACAAGCAAAATTGGAAGGAAATAAAAATCGTACCGCGTAGTGAGCAAACGTCCCTGTTGAAAATAGTAGAGGGCAATTGAGCCAGACAATGCTAATGCACTTCCAACTCCCACGAGCACATATCCCAAGTATTGCCAATCACTGGAACGCGTGGTTTGCACCTGCCTCGAGATTTTTGTAGTTACTCATTGTCATTTCTAACCCTTCACGTGTCAAATAAGAAGCAGACACAGCACGTAGAAAGCAAAAGTTGCAACAAACAACGCAGTCCACAGTAGTTTGCTCCAGTCATAAATGTCCTTACCGTTCATTGGCGGTATGGGAAGCGCCTCGAAAAACGCCAAAGTAAGAGACATCACCAAACCTATGCTCCCAATCAAAGCGAAACCGCTAACGAGAAGAACATAAAAGATTATGGCGAAAGCCAAACCGACGAAGATGGAGGCGGATGATACCAAGCCAAGCGAACGTTTAGTAAATTTTGAGGAATAATGCGTATTTCGGCTAGGAGATGAGAAAGGAAACCTGAAGGCGAGTGTCGACAACAGGAAGGCTGCAAGCCCAAAATACCACAACCTATGCTCAGTCCACACCCCTTGACTTCTGGCAATAACCTCCACAGCAAAGTTCTTAACAAATTCTACGAGTATACTCGTCGCCAAAATAGTGGGTATCACCGAGAAAATCTCATCTAAGCTTTGGGCCTTTGCATACGAAAAAGCAAGAGTCAGAACCGACAAGCCCACAACGTAAGAAACAATTTCCAATTTTGTCAGGGCAAACGTGTGGCCTCTTTTTTGGGTAATAACCAGTTTTCGCTTCGAAGAGATGAATTCATGTAACCATCTTTTCAAAGTTTCAGGTAATAGTCTAGTTATCTTTTGAGCCATTGGGAAGGTTTCAGGATTGCTTAAGGCAGAAGCGAAAGATGAAATAACGCTTGTTATTCCCACGGTAAATAGCCCAGCCGCAAGCACTTGTTCAGCAGGCGGTTCCCAAATGTCCTTGTCTCCAGAGATTATAACCTGCAATTTTTGTCCAACAGTGTCTGCAAATTCAGCGGGGTCGGCAACTATTCGTATCCATCCCTGTTTTGTAAAGGGCGGAGCCATTATGCCCGGTTGTGGACGCACAGCCCAGTCCTTGAACCAATCACGGTTCACATCAGCTATGCCGATTCCTTCAACATCCAGTTCATCAAGTCCTTCGGCAACTGCACTGTTCACTGTCGCTATAACGTCATCATGCGAGTTTGGTGACCCCCCACTTCCGTCCAAGTCAGCCGTTGCATTATTGTTCCTTACGTTTGGCACGTCGTCTGTAGCCAAGTTGATAACTTGTTTCACGCCTGCACCAAAATTCGGTGAATTCTTCAACCCGCTCCATCCAAGATACAGCCCGTGAGCTGTCGGAGTGTTACCATTACCCTTAGGCATTATTGAAATTTGAGCGGCTATTGTTACATAGTTAGTATTTTCTATGATTGTTGGCGATATTTCGGTCTTTGCATAGCCATCGCCGGGTGAGTAGCCGAACTGAACTATTGAAAGCTCAACCGAACCATCATGCGGGATTGTTTCGTTCACCGCCTTTGCCAAGGCTTGTTTAATGATGTCCCACTCGCTACTACTTATGCTCCCAGAACCGTCTATAACCAAGCACACCTGTATCTTCACACCTGCAGCACTGACGCATGCTGAAATGAACATCAAAACGCCAAGCAAAGACAACGTAAGTGCTGTCCAACAAAGATTTTTCTTCATCCTTTCTACCTTGATCCTTATATTGTATCTTCGTATAGTTGATTTTAACCTTTCCGAAGACAACAAAACGTCAAATTACAATCAGCTTATTGCGCGCTTGACTGATAAAACTTGAACGATTCGAATTGTGACTAACTGAAAGTTTGATGTGATCTGAAAATTAGGTTGCAGGCAAAAGTCATGAAATTGAATGTTAAAACACTTGATAATAGTTTATGTGACTAAGGCTTATCAGCCGAAAAATGAGAAGTAGTAGGAGCCGCAATGCTAAAAGGCATGGATGCCTTTATGCTCTCTGCGAACTAGACCCCTCCCGTATATATAGATTGAACTTTTGGCAGGTTGTTAGGCTTGTTTGTTGTTTTGTACCATTTGTAGAAATGTTTCAATTTTCTTTTCTTAGGAGAGAGACTGCATAGGTTTTCTTTTATGTTTTCGTCTCGGATTTTTTCTTATTCCTTCTAGTTCTGTTAGGTGGCATTCTGCTATTTGGTTACACTGGATGCTGTCGTATTGGTCGACAATTTGGTTTAGGAATTGGAGATCGGGACTACGGAGAGTGAGAGTTTATAACCCAAGGTTTATTTTTTTTTGTAAAACATTCCCGATAACCTCAAAATAACAATGCATGCTCCTACCTCATTTCTTAAACCAAGTAAGACTTTTAAAAGCCATCGTTGTAATACAATAATCGGGTTTAAATGACTTACGAAACCATTACCCTGAGTGGCGATGCTGTGGATGAATGGACCTTCCAAAGTGCAGATACTCAATATTTAACCCATGGGTTACACCCATACCCAGCCAGGATGATTCCTCAACTTGCTAGCAAACTAATTGCAAGATATTCGCAAGAAAGAAACTGGGTTTTAGATCCATTTTGCGGTTCTGGAACAGTCTTAGTTGAATGTAAATTGAAAAACCGTAACTCAATTGGAAATGAAATAAATCCATTAGCAGTATTGCTGTCAATAGTAAAAACGACTCCTTTGAACACAAAGGAACTAAAAGACAAGTCTAAAGAGCTAATGGATAAGGTTCAAGAATCTATTCACATCTATAGGAACAGACAGTCCAAGAATAAATCTACTACTATCGAGAAATGGACAGAAAACAATGCCAAGATAAAGATCAACCTAGAAGATATAAAGAAACCTTTCTTTCCGAACATGAATCTTTGGTTTAAAAAAGATATTGCTGATGAGTTGTCAATTATAAGGAACTCGATCCTAAACCTCGATTGGGAAGAAAAGTATGTTAACTTTTTCAAAATATGTCTCTCTTTTACAGCAATGAAGGCATCAAATGCAGACTTCGAAAGCCATCAGTCACACCCATCAAGATACAAAACAGAAAAGCTGAACATACGTTCACTTGATGTTTTATCTATCTTTAGAAAAAAAGTTGATGCTTCGATGAAACGTGTGACGGATTTTTCGGAAAAAATTCTTGACAATAAAGTTGAATGTTTTGTTCTATCGGGAGATGCTAGAAAACTCGACTTGAAGGGAATAGGGCGCGATAAAGGAGTTGATCTAATAGTCACTTCACCGCCTTACGGCGAAGAACAAAACACAATTGGCTATCATAGGTGGTCTCGAATCATGGCGTATTGGGTAGGTTTTTCGCAAGATGACATTAAGAAATGCGAAAGGTTTACTCTTGGTGCTAAGCCAGATATAAATGTAAGAGTCCCGAGCAAAACAGCCCATTTTTTTATTGACTTAGTTAGAGAGAAATCAAAGAGAAAAAATGGAAAAACACGAGCCGCTAATTTGGCTAGTTTCTTCTATGACTACTATGAATCGATAGTGCAGATGTCAAAATGGCTAAGACCTGGAGGTAAAGCAGCCATTATTGTTGGCAATAGACTGGTAGCAGGGCACAGAATATCAATGGATAGGGTAACAGTCGAATTGGCTAAAAAATGCGAGTTAAAAGAGATCAAGACTTACTACAGAGACATACCGAACACTGTCATGCCTAAGCGCATACCTGAGGGAGAAACAATAGCTAAAGAAAGCATCATAGTACTTGAAAAAAAGTGAAACGCATGGGAGTTTCCGGACACGAGGCATATCTAATCGGTGCTATTCTGGGGAGAGGTAGTATAGAGCAGACTAGAAATGCATATTCGCTTATTTTCAGGTTTCCATATCGACGATATAACCCAATTCAAGTTGCAATTATTAATCACCTAATAAGTCGTGGCTCCGCAGGTTCATCTGAACTTGCAAATATGCCCTCTCTCCGAGTAGAAGATGTGTCCAGTAGCCAAGTTTCACGATCTTTACAACTTGTTAGGGATTGGCATCCTCCGCATAAAGAAACTAGAGGACATGTTGTCAGGTATAACACGAAAACCAAGAAGTGGAGCATAAGCAACAAAGATGATTGCAAGGATTTCCTTGCTGAACAACAGACATTCAAAGAAAGAGAGATGGGTAGCACTGATTTTGTAATCAAGCACATTCAAAAAATTTCAGGTGATATGGGTGAGAGTTTCGAAATAAAAAAAGAGTCGAGTAGTTTTATGGTGAGCTATCTAACGTTAAAGTGCGAAATTAGCAATATTTTGTATCAAAAGCTCAAAAAGGAATATAATCTAGATGTAGGCGACATTTACCGCCACCTTCGGATTCCTAAAGCTATAAATCGCTATAACCAAGATCAACTCGAGGAGTTCTTTAGAGGAATAGCTGACGCCACAGTACATTTTGACCGAGCACCAGTTTGGGAGTGGATGAGCAAATACAAAGATAGTAGATTGTGGCAATTGCGTTTTGCTGCAGTATGCGACAACCCTAGTTTTGTTTTCGACCTATGTCATTTAATGCAAGATAAGCTCAGTGTACCAGTTTTCATAATAAACTGGGCAGGTCTTGACAAATATAGAGGAAAACGAGATATATTTGCCGAAGTATGGGCTCTAAATGTGGAGGATTTCCCCAAACCCCTCTTTTATAATAGTTGGAAGCAAGAACATCTGGAATCAAGCTTAGACGAAGATAATAGGAAACTAAAATCGAGAAAGATAAGAAAGCAAGACCTTGAACAACTAAGACCATGTCCTCGTAAATCGAAGAAAATGCTAGATTATATGAAAAGGTGTGAAAGATTTTTCAATTGCCCGAGAATCCCTCAAGAACTCCTGTCTGATTTCTCTGGTTGAAGATATCTATGGAAGAAAGGGAACTCAGAAGACTGGCTGTTGATTACATGAATAAAGGATTTTCAAAATATGAAATCGTAATTCCATTTTTCGATTTTCATAATGTAGGGATGACTCTTTCTTCTTATTTAAAGAAGTTATATTTTGGAGAAGATCTGCGTAAATTGCCATATCTGGAAGCGTTAGAAATAAGACCAGATGTTGTAGGAATAATAGCTTTCCTAGAGGCCAATTCATGGGCATACGTGCTGGGCGAAGTTAAGACTAAAAAAGTAGAAATGCGTGATTTTCGTCAACTTATGCATTATATGACCACTGCACATCCTTATGAAGGTTATCTATTCTTTTCTGAAGAAATCACAAAAGAAGTGAAACAAAACATTCAGGCTGATAACCATAAGTTTCTAGGACTTAACAAATGGGGACGACTTGCAACAAAGCGTGTCAATCTGCTTCATTTTAAAAAAGGGAGATTTTGTAACGGTAGAATGGATCTATAGATTTATCCATAAAGAGATATGACTACTAAATGTTAGCTTAAACCTGAACTATCCGAATTTAAAAATTCTTGTTTGTTAGCAAAAGTTTTATGAAATTGAGTGTTAAATACTGTTCAAGTATTCAGAAGAGTAACATAACGTGGACATGATTATTTGTGTTAAGAATATTCCAGAACAGCAGAAGCAGAACTAAAAATCGACGCGTCGGGTAGAGGTATATAGAAAACAGGTTTGATCGTTGACATCAATGAGTGAGACTGCGGTGTGGTCGACGACGCTGTTCAAGATTGTGCCTCCGCTTAAAAACAAGATTAACGAGTTGAAAACGTCCAAAACTTGAGGGGGAGAAATAGCGAATGGATTTCAATTTGAATGAGGAGCAGTTGGAGATAAAGCGTGCAGTGCGTGAATTTGTGGAAAAAGAGTTCACGTCTGAACTTGCATTGGAATACGACCAGAAAGAAGAGTTTCCAATGAGTCTTTACAAGAAGGCGGCGCAACTGGGCTTCATAAGCATGCGCATACCGCAAGAATATGGTGGACAGGGACAGGGCATTTTGGAAGACTGCATTGTTGTTGAGGAATTGTGCCGCGTTGATCCTGGCTTAGGCGTTGCAGTGTCCGCAGGTAACCTCATGGTTCCAGATGCGCTTTTGCGTCATGGCAGTGGAGAACAGAGGGAAAAGTACATTCCACCGCTTGCAAGAGGCGAAAAAACAGCCGCGGCTGCTTTCACTGAACCTGAGCACGGAAGCGATATAACACGTATGAACACGATTGCCACAAAAAACGTAAACGAATGGATCATCAATGGCGCTAAGGAATTCATTACAAACGCTCCAATAGCCGACACATTCATGATCCTCTGCCAAACAGACCCGAACGCAACTCCTTCGCACAGGGGACAAAGCCTATTCCTCGCAGAGAAGGGCATGTCCGGATTAGAAACGACAAAGCTTCATGGTAAGATGGGCATGAAACCGTGCGTCACAGGCTCGCTTTCAATAAGCAACCTAACAGTTCCAGAAACAAACCTAGTAGGAGAACTAGGCAAGGGATTTTACTATGCACTTGAGCTTTTCGACGGAACCAAAGTAATAGTTGCAGCACAAGCGGTCGGCATGGCACAGGGCGCCTTCGAAAAAGCCCTAAACCACGCAAAAACGCGCAAACAATTCAGCCAGCCGATAATCAGTTTTCAAGGAGTTTCTTTTAAGCTGGCGGATATGGCGATGAAGATAGAGTCTGCACGGCTGATGATGTATAAGGCAGCTTGGCTATGCGATAAAGGAAAGGCTAATCCGATGGCAACTTCGATGGCGAAGGCTTATGCTAGCCGTGTGGCAGTGGAAGTGACGGACGATGCGATACAGATTCTTGGCAGATACGGTTGCCTAGCAGACTATCATGTGGAACGCTTTTACCGATGCGCAAAAATAACTGAGGTTTACGAGGGAACAAGCGAAATCCAGAAACAAACAATAGTTAACTACCTGCAAAAACAGACGTAGCAGTGGCTCAGTTGAAAGGCTAACTGAAATCGGATGGCAAGCTATTTCGAAACTTATAAGAGGCGTACCCTGTTTCTAGACTCTAGAGATGTAAGCGTTGCGTGCAAAAGTCAACGTCACGGGTATAGTTCAGGGCGTGGGTTTTCGTCCGTTCATCTATCGAACAGCAGTCAGTAACGGTCTGAGAGGCTATGTACGGAATAGAGGCGATGCTGGAGTCGAAATCTTTCTTGAAGGTGACGAAAAAAACATTCAAGGGTTTATGCGTGATTTGCAGGAGAAGAAGCCGCCTCTTGCGCAAATCCATGACATTACGACAACAAGGCTTGAAGGAAAAGAAGAATACGACAAATTCACCATAAACCAGAGCTCAAATGAAGCAGAGCTTCTAGGTTCGATTATTCCCCCTGACATAGCTATATGCAACGAATGCCTGCGGGAACTGAGAGACCCGAAAAATCCGAGATACGAATATTTCTTCATCACATGCACCGACTGCGGTCCAAGATTCACAATCATTGATAAACTTCCTTATGACCGTGAAAACACGACGATGCGCGATTTTCCCATGTGTAGTTTCTGCAATCGCGAGTACGTAGACCCCGTTAATAGGCGTTTTCACGCTCAAACCGTAGCTTGCCCGAAATGCGGTCCAAAAGCATATTTGGCAACGCGGAGAGGCGAGTTGATCAGGCATGAAGATCCGATTCGCGAGGCTGGCAGACTTCTCTCTGAAGGCTCAATTATCGCCATTAAAGGATATGGTGGTTTTCACGTCGCCTCATCCACAACAAAAGACGAACCTCTACGCAGGCTTAGAGAAGTGAAGCATAGGAGTCAGAAGCCTTTCGCTGTTATGGCTCGAAGCGTAGAAGCTATTGAGACTTTCGCTGAGCTTAGTGACTGGGAAAAGGAGCTTTTAGCTTCTTACGCTCGCCCTATAGTCTTGTTAAACAAAAAAGAAAACACAAGCCTCTCTAGTCTAGTCGCTCCGGGTCTGCACAATGTCGGCGTTATGCTTCCTTACACGGGTTTGCATTACATGCTCTTCGACAAAGTGCGTGATCAGGCCTTTGTGATGACAAGCGCGAATCCACCAAACCAGCCGATAATCAACGATAATGACGAGGCTTTGAAGACACTAGGTATGGTTGACTATTTTCTCTTTCACAATAGGCGAATAGCCCAAAGATGCGACGACTCAGTAGTTCGCATGCACGGCAAAAATCTGGTTTTCATAAGGCGCTCACGAGGTTATGCTCCGGCACCTATACTGTTGAAGGAAAAAGCAAAACGTTGCGTTTTGGGTTTGGGCGGAGAACTCAACAACACCGCATGCATCTTATTCCAAAACAAAGTCTTCATTTCGCAGCATATAGGCGACGTTGAAAATGTTGAAACTAGGGCTTTTCACGAAAACGCCACCAAACACCTAATCAACCTAACAAACAGCAAAGTTGAAGCAGTTGCATGTGACTTACACCCGAAATTCACTACCACCAAACTTGCAGGTGTCTTGGCAGAGGAGAATGGCTGGCAGCTTGTCCAAGTGCAGCATCATCACGCTCACATCGCTGCCTTGATGTTTGAACACGACGTGAAGGAGATGGTTGGAATATGTTGCGACGGATACGGATATGGCATTGATGGCGAAGCATGGGGCGGCGAAATCTTGCTCTGCAGTCGAAACTCTTCGGGCTTTAAACGAATAGCTCATCTTGAAAAACAACCCTTACTCGGAGGAGACTTGGCGACTCAGTATCCGCTGCGTATGGCTGCGGGAATACTTCACAAAAAGGTGAATGTGGAAGACTGGCTTTTGCAGAACAGGCAACACTTTCCATATGGTGAAAGCGAAATCCAAATGATTCTTCAACAACTTAAACGGCAGAACATAACAGAAACCACAAGCTGCGGCAGAGTCTTAGACGCGGTTGCGGCTGTATTAGGCGTATGCTATGAACGGACGTACGAAGGTGAGCCAGCGATGAAACTCGAGTCTGCAGCGTTTAAAGGCAAAAACGTGTTGGAAATGAAGCCAATGACAAAAGGCAATGTGCTGGATACGACGCAAATGCTGTTTTGGATATTTGAAAACAGGCAAAACCAAGCTAAGGAAGATTTGGCATATTCTGCACATGCATACTTAGCCAGAGGCTTAGCCGAATTGGCGATAGCAAACGCAAAAGACGAGGGTGTTAAAGCAATCGGCTTCTCAGGCGGGGCTGCATGCAACGAAATACTCGCTCAAGTAATGCGTAAAACCGTCGAGGATGCCGGCCTGAAGTTTTTCGTTCACTACGCAATCCCGCCGGGGGATGGTGGCTTATCGTTTGGTCAGGCTGTTGTTGGTGGATTCTTCCAAGTCTAGACCATAATTGATTTATTTGCGTTGGATTTCTGGCTATATTGATAATAATGTGCTTGGCTATACCGGCGAAGGTTAAGAGCGTTGAAAAAGACAAGGCGCTCGTGGATTTTGGAGAAGGGGTTCTAAGAGAAGTTAGCATAGCACTTGTCAACGTCCAAGTGGGACAATATGTCCTAGTTCACGCTGGATATGCGATTGAGGTGCTGGATGAAAAAGAGGCTTTGGAAACATTGCGCCTATGGCGTGAGATTCTTGAAGTTGAGCCTTAAGAAGCTGACTTAGAAATGATTGAGAAATCAAAGTTTAGAGATCCAGACTTGGCAAAACGCATAGCGGAAAAGATTCGCAAACTCGCCGCTGAGGAGAAAACCGTCAGAATCTGCCATGTTTGTGGTACTCATGAATGGACGATTACACATTTTGGAATCCGCAGCCTACTACCAGCAAACGTAGAGGTCATCGCTGGACCCGGATGCCCAGTCTGCACGGTGCCCGCTTCCGAAGTTGATGAGGCTGTGCAACTTTCCTTGAAAGGAGTTGCCGTTGCCTGTTTCGGAGATGTTTTGCGTGTTCCCGGTTCCCATATGTCGCTTTTGGATGCTAAGGCTCAAGGCGCAGAAATTCGAGTTGTCTACAGCGTTAGCGATGCTGTCAAGATGGCTGAGAAAGAGCCTGCGAAGGATTTCAGTTTCTTCGCTATTGGTTTTGAAGCAACTGCGCCCTCCACGGCTTCTGAAATCTTGCGCAAGCCGCCTGCAAACCTCAGTTTTCTTGTTTCGCATCGTTTGATTCCGCCAGCAATGAAGCTGCTTGTTGGGATGGAAGACTTGAGTCTAAACGGGTTTATCGCGCCTGGACACGTTAGCACGGTTATTGGACTTGAGCCTTATGAGGTTTTTCCGAAAGTTTATGGCTTGCCCACAGTTGTTGCTGGATTCGAACCGTTAGACGTATTGTTTGGAGTTTACATGATTTTGAAACAATTAAGCGAAGGCAAACCTCGCTTGGAAAACGAATACGCACGTGTTGTGCAATGGGCGGGTAACACTAAAGCGCAGGAAGTCATGCAACTGGTCTTTGATGTCACGGATGCAGCGTGGCGGGGAATCGGCACCATCCCATCGTCCAAGTGCAGACTTCGCAGCGAATACAAGACTTATGATGCTCATTCAAAGCATAGCATTAGAGTTGAACAAGGCGTTGATATCGCACCGGGTTGCAGGTGTCACTTGGTCATTGTTGGTAAGATCAAGCCTACAGAATGTCCATTGTTTATGAGGGCGTGTACTCCGCAAAAGCCTGTGGGCGCATGCATGGTCAGTGTTGAAGGGACATGTAGGATATGGGCTAAAGACCAACAACATTGATTCAATATGTTGAAAAAGCTTTTATTTCGGGATATAGAAACCCGTCTTTGAGAGGCATCGTCATATGGCGTTAGAAACGAATAAAAATCTGGCTGGAGTAGGCGCAATACTTATCGTAATCAGTGTTCTAGCGACGTTCCGTGTCGGGTATGCAAGCGTACTGCTTCTCATTGGAGCAATACTTTTGCTGATTGGAATGAAGGGTCTGGCGGATGATTACCATGAACCAGGCATATTTAACAATGCATTGTATGCTGTGATCTTGGTAATAGTAGGAGTAGTAGCCGTAGGTGGGGTGATAGTCGCCGGATTTCTTTCAGCATTCTCCGATTTAGGGTTAACTGCGGCAAACTGGGCGGAATGGAGTCAAATACTCAGCGACCGTCTTATGAACATTAGCGCTCTCTGGGATTTCCTTGCAGCAATTGTTATAGCTTTGGTGCTACTGTTTGTCTTTGTTGTAGTTTCGGTTGTCTTTTTCAGGAAGTCGTTGAGTCTTCTTTCTGCAAAGTCCGGGATAGGCTTGTTTGGCACTGCGGGACTGTTGATGTTGATAGGCGCTATCTTGACCATAATAGTTATTGGCTTTCTGCTAATTTGGATTGGTTTGATATTGGCTGCTGTTGCATTCTTCATGATAAGACCGCAATCTGCTCAGCCTCCTCAGGCAACGTCTGTTTAGCATTCGAACCTGATCCAGATTCCCTTTTTCATTTCTCTATTATTGGCAAGATGTAGCTAGCATATTCTAGGAACTGGATCGCCTATGGGTCTGGCGATTATTCTTTTTCCACCTATAGCTGTTTGCATCGCCACACCTTGGAAATCGGTTGTGGCTTCGCCTATTATTTCCGCTTCTTTAGCTTCTGCGGTTGTTCTCAAGAATTCTAAAGCGTCTTTAGCATTTTCCTTGACTATGCCTATGATGATTTTTCCTTCGTTTCCAACTTCAAACGGATCTAAACCCAGCATCTCACAAGCCGCTCGTACATCCTCTCTAACAGGAATCATGTCTTCGTCTACCAGTATGCCCACATGCGATTTCTCGCTGAACTCGTTCAGGGCGTCTGCCAATCCGCCTCTCGTCGGGTCTTTCATCGCCACTACTCCGCCAACTTCGTTCAGCAAGCGTTGAATCATGCGGTTCAAAGGTTTGACGTCGGATTTTATGCCACTTCCAAAACTCAGCCCCTCTTGTGCAGACAAGACAGCGAGTCCATGGTCGCCAATCGTTCCCGACAATATTATTTTATCACCAGCCATGAGGTTTGAGTCAAGAACCCAGCGCGTCGTGAAGCTCGGTCTAAACCGCTTAACCACTTCCAAATTCTTTTCCAAGGCTGATGTTCGTCTCCCGATTCCGGAGGTGTTTATGATGCATCCGCCAAGGCTTCCCTTCTCAACGACTTTGGTGTCGCCAGTAACGATGCTTACGCCAGCTTCCGCACAAGTCTTTTGCATACTAGCCAATATCTTTTCAAAGTCTGTTATGGCTAAGCCCTCTTCCAAAATGAATGCACATGTTAACGCGTAGGGTTCAGCTCCTAAAGCCGCTATGTCGTTGACTGTGCCGGAAACAGCTAAGCAGCCAATGTCTCCGCCCGGGAAAAAGATGGGTTTCACGGCGTGTGAGTCGCTTTTGAGAACCACATCTCCGACAACTGCTGCATCATCCAATGCCTCAAGGGGAACCTCAGCTTTGCCTGCGTTACCAAAATACTTCACTATGTAATTCTTTACCAAATCGTGCATGACTGTTCCGCCAGCGCCATGCAACATGGTAATGTGCCCGTTCTTTGCTGTCAATTGCTTTCCCTCGACTTGTAGTCTGCATACCTAACTTTAAAGGTGAAACATAAACAGATCGTAAAGGTAGAAACTGAGAGACACTCTTCTTGAAGATGCTGAGAGAATATTTTGATTGCTGCTGCTCGGTGTCGCCAGTGAGCACGTTACAGAATTGCACACTTCGAACAAGCTCATGTTGTCTTTGGAAATAGGTTATGGTGCAGAAACAATGGTCTGTAACGGAAAGCCATATAAATCGCTATGACGCTCTTCAATTGCGCAGTTGGAGATATGACGTAAAATGCCAAATTGGGGATACTCAATAACGAAAGAGGAATTAGACCCTGAAAAGACCGCGAAGGCTAGCGGTCGTGAGCTTAGAGTATCCCATAAATCAGCACGTGAAGTGTGCAAAACAATCAAAGGAATGATGCTGACTCAGGCAAAAGATTACCTCAAAGAGGTTGTTGCTAAGAGGAAAGCTGTTCCCTTTAGAAGATTCAGGAAGAAGGCGGGACACCGACATGGACTTGAAAAGGCTTTCGCTGGAAAATACCCAGTGAAAGTGGCAAAGCAAGTTCTAAAAATTCTTGAAGGAGCAGAAGCAAATGCTGAATACAAGGGCTTAGACACTGACAGGCTTCGCATCATACATGCCTCTTCCTCTCAAGGAATGAAACTCAAGCGTTTTACACCGCGAGCCCATGGAACAGGCTCACCGAAATATAACACGTTATGCCACATTGAAATAGCCGTGGAGGAAAAGCCTGAAACAGGAGAAGCCGCATAATGGCAATCGTCAAACGTTTTGTTACTGAAGCCATGAAAAGAACTGAAATTGACGAGTTCTTGCAGAAGAAACTTGAAAGAGCCGGTTACGGCGGGGTAGCCATATCGAAAACTCCGCTTGGAACTCACATTGTGATTTATGCCATGCGTCCTGGTTTAGTCATAGGACGCGGTGGCGAGACAATAAGAGAATTAGCAGGTGCTTTGGAGGAGACTTTTAAAGTTCCAAATCCTCAGATTTCTGTTTCTGAGATAGAGATTCCAGAATTGAATGCTTATGTTGTAGCTTCGCGTGTCGCATCAGCACTGCAGAGAGGCGTCCATTTCAGACGGGCAGGATTCTGGGCTTTGAACCAAGTTATGGACGCAGGGGCATTGGGTGCGGAGATAGTCATAAGCGGTAAGCTGAGAACTGAGAGGGCGAGGTTTGAAAAGTTCCGCGCAGGATACTTCCCAAGATGTGGAAACCCTGCTCTGAAGTATACGCGAAGGACTGAGGTTCACGTCCAACTGAAGCCCGGCATATTCGGTGTTAGAGTCAAAATAATGCCTCCAGACGCGGAGTTTCCTGACAGGATCAAAATAGCCGAAGCTCCTCCGCCAGAAGAAAAGCCAATGGAGGCAACGGAAGAAAAAGTTGAGGAGCCGAGCAAAAAGGAAGAAGGAGAGGGAGTGGCGGAGTAGATGCCAATACTGCGAGTCAAAGAAATACGCGACATGTCTTCTGAGGAAAGATTGGCAAGACTGAATGAGTTCCGAACGGAATACGCTAGGCTGAAAACCATGATCAGAGCAGGAGGCACAGTGGAAAGCCCTGGCAGAGTCGGAGAACTGCGCAAAACAGTTGCTCGAATATTAACTATAGAAAGCGAGCAAAAACTCGGGATAGCAAAAGCAAATGCTGTGAAGAGGAAAAAGAAATGAATGTTACGCCAGACATAATCCGTTGTGAATTAATAGGAACTGAAGCAAAAGTTGCCAAGAGTTTGCATAATTGTAATGTTGGATTGTCTGGGAAGATAATGGATGAGACGCGAAACACTTTCGTTGTTCTTCATGAAGGAAAAAGAAAGACTCTGGTAAAAGAAGCGTCTGTTTTTAATTTTAGATTTTCTGACGGAACTATTGTTGAAATTGACGGTAAACTTCTTGTCGGAAGACCTGAAGATCGCCTCAAGAAACACGTTAGGAGGCTATGGTAAATGTCGCTTACATTTAAAAAACCTAAAAAAACTTGCACTGATAGTAACTGTCCCTTCCACGGAGACCTCCGAATAAGAGGCCATGTGTTGGAAGGTGTTGTCGTAAGCGCGAAAATGGAAAAAACCGTCTCAGTTAGACGTGAATACTTGCACTATATCCCAAAATATGTGAGGTATGAAAGAAGACACAGCCGGATTCATTCTCACAACCCGCCATGCATAGACGCTAAAGAAGGAGACCGCGTCACCATAGCTGAGTGCCGCCCGATAAGCAAGACAGTGTCATTTGTCGTTGTTGAAAAGTTGGAGGAGAAGTAGGATGGCGGCGAAGGCTAAGCAGAGAGCACTAGTTGCGAAGGGAATGATTGGGCATGGACTGAGAACTTCGAGAGGGCTACCAACTGGCTCAATATTGAGATGCGCCGACAACACTGGAGCCAGAGCGTTAAGGCTAATTCAAGTTATGGGTTACAAGGGCAGGCTGCGCCGTTATCCATCCGCCACAGTGGGTGACAGGGTAACTATTTCTGTTCGACAAGGGACGCCGGACATGAGGAAAAAAATCTTTCAAGCAGTTATAGTGAGACAGAGAAAACCCTTCAGAAGAGTTGACGGCGTCTGGATTCAATTTGAAGATAACGCGGCTGTCATAATAACTCCAGAGGGAGAAATGAAAGGCTCAGAAATTCGCGGACCCGTAGCCAAAGAGGCTGCTGAGAGATGGCCGAGGATAGCAAGCGCCTCAAGCATAATAATTTAGGTGAAAATGAATGCAAACAGTTAAGCCAGTGACGAAACCTTCAAAACAAAGACGAATGGTTTTCCAAGCGCCAAACCATGTGCGCTACAAACTTTTTGCCGCGCATCTTTCACCCGAGTTAAGAGCCAACCACGGAACGAGGGGTCTCCCAGTAAGAACAGGAGACACAGTCCGCATTCTGCGAGGAGATCACAAGGGATTCGAAGGAAAAATCACACGGGTAGACCGCAAAAGATACCGAGTTTACGTCGAAGGACTAACACGCGAAAAGGTTGACGGAACCGCGAAATTTGTTCCAATTCACCCATCCAAGATCATGATAACAAAGTTGACTCTTGACGATAAATGGCGAAAGAAGATTTTGGAAAGAAAGAAGGGCGTGCCAAAGAAAGCCGAAAAGGTTGCAGAGAAAAAGCCGCGGAAAAAAGTTGTTGCAGCAAAAGAGGAAGTCGCTGAGGAAAAAGTGACTGCAGAAGCGAAACCTTTGGAAAAGAAGCCGAAACCAAGGAAGAAGAGAAAGGTGGCTGAAAAGCCAGCCGCAGAAAAGACAGAAGCAAAAGTCGAAGAGGAGAAGCCGAAAGCGCGGAAAACGAGAGCTAAACGTAAAACTAAGGAGAAGACAGAAGGAGGAGAATAGGGTTGGGTAAAAAAGGAGGATCAACAGGATTAAAGCGCAAACCTGCGCCGCGATTTTGGCCTATTCATAGAAAAGAGTCTCCATGGGTGGTAAAACCCTCTGCTGGACCTCATTCTCTTGAGAGTTGCTTACCCTTGGCAGTGGTTCTGCGCGATGTTCTTGGCATTGCGAAGACTAGAAAAGAGGCTAAAACAATAGTTTCACAGGAAAAGCTCTACGTTAACGGGAAAGTCAGACGCAGAGACGATTTCTCTGTGGGTTTGATGGACGTTATCTCCATGCCCGAAGTCAACATGTTATTCCGCGTGATGCCTTCCTACAAGGGCTTGGTTTTGCATCCGATCAATAAAGAGGAAGCTGGTTTCAAACTGTGTCGAATAGAGGATAAGGCTTGCACAAGGAACGGGCAGATACAGCTCAATCTTCACGACGGTTCGAACATGCTTGTGAAGGTTGCTGACCCTAAAAATCCGCAAGAAGACGTTTATGAGACTCTTGACACGTTAAAGATAAGTTTGTCTGAGAACCAAGTTCTTGAGCAGGTTAAAATGAAAGAGCACGATTTTGCAATAATAACTGGCGGAAAAAACGTTGGAAAATACGGTAAAATTGTTGAAATAGAAAAGGGAGAAGGAAAGAAACGCAGAAGCGCGCTTGTTGCAATCGAGGACGAAAAGGGCAACCGCTATCAGACAATCTTGAGTTTTGTTTTTGTGATAGGCGAAGCAAAGCCGCTCATATCTCTGCCGGAGGTAGCCTAAAATGTCAGAAGATGAAATCCGCAAAAGATGGAAAGAAACGCCAATGCTGAAGCCGAGAATCGAAAAGGTCGTCGTCAACATTAGCGTCGGAAAATCTGGTGAACCATTAGAAAAGGCTACAAGAGTCTTGCAAGAGTTGACAGATCAGACTCCGTGCAAGAGAAAAGCCAAGGACACAGTGAGAGATTTCGGCATCAGAAAAGGCGAACCTATCGCGTGCATGGTAACACTTAGAAAGCAAAAAGCAATAGAGTTCTTGAACAAAGTCCTGCCAGTAGTCGATAACAAAATCTCAAAGGAGAGTTTTGACAGATACGGCAATTTCTCGTTTGGCTTGAAGGAACATATAGAGATTGTCGGCGTAAAATATGATCCTAGCGTGGGCATATTTGGTATGGATGTTTGCGTCTCTTTGAGACGCCCCGGACACCGCGTGAAAGCTAGGCGAATTAGAAAAGGTAATGTTGGTTCAGGACACATTTTGACGCCAGAAGAAGCCGTGGTATTCGTCAAGGATACTTTGAAAGTGGAAGTGGTGTGAGACTAGAGGGGAAGATGTTGGGCAAGCAGACAACTAAGAAGGAAAGAAAATATGGTAAGGGCGCAAGACCTTGCAGCAGGTGCGGTGCTTATGGACCAATCATTCGGCGTTACAATTTGTATTTATGTCGCCATTGCTTTAGAGAGGTAGCAGAAAAACTTGGGTTCCATAAATATGAGTGATGAGGAAAAACAATTATGGACACATTGTCAAACGGCTTAATAACAGTCATAAACAATGAGATGCGCAACAAGCGTGAGTGTATAATTAGTCCATCCTCTAAGCTTTTAGGCAGAGTTTTGCGGATAATGCAACTGAATGGGTATATTGGAGAGTTTGAGTTTATAGACGATGGGCGATCTGGCAAGTTCAAGGTTCAGTTGCTGGGAAGAATAAACAAGTGTGGGGCGATCAGACCGCGCTTCGCAGTTGGTATTGGCGAGATTGAAGGTTGGGAAAAGAAGTTTCTCCCCTCACGAGATGTCGGCATACTAGTCATTTCAACATCAAGAGGAGTACTTTCCCACAAAGAGGCAAACGAAAAAAACATTGGAGGCACGCTGCTAGCGTTCGTTTACTAGAGGTGTATCTAAATGCGGGCTATAGAAATTTCAAGAACCATTCAGGTTCCGGATGAAGTTGAAGTTACCGTTGAGGGAAGGCAAGTCACAGTTAAAGGCGCAAAAGGGACATTGACTCGAAACTTTTCAGAAACTCCGATAAAGATTCAAGCCAACGGAAAAACGATTCTTGTGCATGCAGATTGGCCACGTAAAAAAGAAGCGGCTCTTGTGGGCACGGTTAATTCGCACATTCAGAATATGATTAATGGAGTTCAAAGAGGCTTCAAATGCAAACTCAAAATAGTTTTCTCGCATTTTCCAATATCGGTCAAAGTTCAGGGCAAAACAGTTTTGATCGAGAATTTTACGGGTGAACGCACCGCGAGAAAAGCCAAAATTATCGGTGGTGCTCAGGTCAAGGCACAAAGCGAAGATGTAATTGTTCAAGGCATTAACATTGAAGATGTAAATCAAACCGCCGCAAACATTGAACAGGCTACAAAAATAAGAAGGAAAGACCCGCGGGTCTTCTTGGATGGCATATACGTGTACGAAAGAAGCGAGGGAATGGAAGGATGACAGAAAAGCCAGCAATCACGCCAGAAAAAGCGTTGCACATGAGGAAACGCGCAAAAAACAAGAAACCAGAGTTCAAAAGGTCCGAAAGCTGGCGGTACGTAAGGGTGAAAGAGAACTGGCGAAGACCGCGAGGTTTGGACAACAAGATGCGAAGAAAAATTAAGGGATGGCCTCCAACCGTAAGCGCCGGATACAGGGGACCTAAAGTTGCCAGAGGGCTTCATCCATCCGGCTACAGAGAAGTCTTAGTTTATAACACAGAAGACCTTAAAAAAATCGATTCGAAACTCCAAGTCGCGCGGATCGCACACACTGTTGGCAAAAGAAAAAGAGCCAACATTATCGCTGAGGCAAGAAAGAAAAAAATAATCATTTTAAACATTAAACAGGTTAGAGAAAAAGCCGAAGAAGAGAAAGAATTGCCTGAAGAGGAGCTTAAGAAAGAGGAAGAAGTTAAAGAAGAAGTAGCTGAACCTGAAAAGCCGAAACGCAAACGAGAAAAGGCGAAGAAATTGGAAGGTGAAACTGAAAACAATGTCTAGTCTCAGTAGCCAGCGGCGTCTAGCAGCGCAAATACTTAAAGCTGGACAAAATCGGGTTTGGATAGATCCTGAAAGAATGGACGATGTGGAAGCGGCAATAACCCGTGAGGAAATTAGGAAACTGATCCATGAAGGTATCATAAAGCGGCTTCCGGAAAAAGGTATAAGCCGTGCTAGAGCCCGAATTGTTCACGAGAAAAAGAAGAAAGGCAGAAGACGTGGACCCGGAAGCCGGAGCGGTTCGACTTACGCGAAGATATCGAGGAAAGAGGCTTGGATGAGCAAGATTCGTGCCTTGCGGAAAAAGATCCGCAAGTTAAAGACGGGCAAAATCATAGCTGAGGATAATTATAGAAAGCTTTACAGGATGGCGAGCAGTGGAAGGTTCGAGTCAGTAGCGGATATGGAGCGCTACTTGAAGGCTCATGGACTTTGGAGGAAACGCTAATGGCAAGAGATTCAAAATATTGTGTTCCATTCCGGAGAAGAATAGAGGGAAAAACAGACTACAGACTGAGGCAAGCGCTGGTGCTTTCCGGAAAACCTAGACTTGTGATGCGCAGCAGTCTTGACAATACAGTTGCTCAGATAATTGTAGCTAAGCCTCATGGAGACGAAGTGTTGGTTTCGGCTCACAGTCGAGAACTAACAAAAAAATACGGGTGGAAAGGCCCGAGAGGAAATATTCCAACAGCCTATTTGACTGGGCTTCTGTGCGGGTTAAAAGCCAAGGGTAAAGGCGTAGAAGTAGCAATTCCAGACATAGGATTATATTCGCCCTCGAAAGGAGCGAGGGTTCTCGCTGTTTTGAAAGGTGTTTTGGATGCTGGAATACAGGTTCCGCACAGTGAGGAGAAACTGCCAGACGAGAAAAGAATACAGGGCGAACACATAGCACAGTATGCTGAAAGCCTCGCATCTAACCCTGAAGAATACAAATCAAAGTTTTCAAAGTATATAGAACAAAAGATTCCGCCGCAAGACCTTCCGAAACACTTCGCTAAGACAAAAGCAGAAGTAATTTCTGGATTCAAAGGTAAGAGCAGAGGGAAGAAGAAATGAGGGGGCGTAGAAGAGAAGCACCTAGAAGGGAAGCATCAGAAAATCTAGAGCAGTGGGTTCCTAGAACGCGCTTGGGAAAGATGATACAGGAAGGCCGAGTTACATCCATCGAAGAAGTCTTCATGGCAGGCATGCAAATACGCGAACCCCAAATTGTGAACGCTTTGCTTCCGGACTTGCAAGAAGAAGTCATAAACATTAACCTAGTTCAAAAGCAAACAGACGCTGGCGAAAAATCAAGATTCAAAGCCATAGTCGCCGTGGGAAACAGAGACGGTTACATAGGTTTAGGTTCTGGAAAAGCAGGTCAGGTGCGAAACGCAATAGAGAAAGCTGCCGCAAACGCCCGTTTGAAAATTGTTCCAGTGAGACGTGGATGCGGAAGCTGGGAATGCGGCTGCGGAAAACCTCATTCTGTACCGTTCCAAGTAGAAGGTAAATGTGGCGGTGTTAGAATAAACATTGTGCCGGGACCGCGAGGCTTAGGTATTGTTGCAAGCGAATACGCAAAGGTTATCCTGAATCTTGCCGGCATAAAAGACTGCTGGACTAGAAGTTATGGGGCAACAAGAACTGTTCCATCATTCGCTTACGCCGCTTTTGACGCGTTGAGGAAAACGTACAGTCTGATAACTCCGACGGATTGGGTGAAATAGTTGACAGAGAAAGTGGATGAGCGAAAGTGTCTTGCAGTTGTAAGAATCAGGGGCACCATTAGCGCCTCAAGAGAGAATAGGGAAACATTGCGCATGCTCAACTTGACAAGAACCAATAATGCTGTGTTAGTTGATAATCGTCCAGCCTTTATTGGAATGCTGAAGGCAGCTCGAAATTATATTACGTGGGGCGAGGCTTCGAAAGAAGCCGTTTACATGCTTATCAAGGAACGGGGCAGACTAGCAGGAAACGAGAAACTAACAGATGACTATGCTCAGAAAATTGGTCATAAATCACTGGAGGAGCTTGCACAGGCAGTTTTCAGTTGCAGTACGGAATATTCAAAACTGTCCAATGTTCAACCAACATTCAATTTGCATCCGCCAACTAAAGGTTTTAAGGGAAAGACCAAAAAAGGCTATGGCACAGGCGGCGAACTGGGATATCGCGGAGAAAAAATCAACGAGCTTATAAAGCGAATGATCTGAGCATTTGTTTTTGACAAGTTTACGTGCGATATATTTTATAGTTACTTTAGCTACTGTTGAAATGCTAACGTATCCAAGGGGAGGAAAAAGTGAGCGCAAAGTGGCGGAGAAACAAAAAACGTTCGAAACAATTCAAAATTCTTAGAACGTTTAATAGAGCTAAGGAAAAAAGCAGTTCTGATAGATTTCGAATGGAGAATTCGCGGATACAGAAAAGGACTTATCCCCGCACATATAACATGTCAAAAGCGTATAGGAACAAGAGTTGGAAGGATCCGGAACCCTTGATTGACGTGCTTAATGAGAAAAACGAGATAAGGGTTGTTGCCGAGTTTGCAGGCTTCCAAAGAGAGAATCTAAAAATCAACATAGAAAATCAGCAGTTAGTCTTGTCAGCTGAAGCTCCAGACCGTAAATACTACAAAAGTTTAAATCTCCCCAGAAGAGTGATTCCAGACAAAATGCATATGACGTGCAAGAACGGTGTACTTGAAATACGATTAACGAAAGCAATTGAAGAAAAACAGATAGACAAAGTAGCCGGTTGAAAGATGCCGCACAAACTCAGAAAAATCAGAAAAAAACGAGGTTCGAGAACTCAAGGCTACGGTAGAGTAGGTCAACATAGAAAGACAGGATCTAAGGGAATGCGCAAAGTTGGAAGGCACAAGCACCTGTGGTCATATGTTCTACGATATGAACCGGATTACTTTAGCAAAAGAGGGTTTACATCGCCAAAAAGCCTGAGGCAAGAAACAAAAATAATAAACGTTGGAAAACTGGACGAGATGGCTAAGAAATTCTCTGTAGAAGAGGAAAAAGGAAAACCCATGGTTGATTTGACGGATATGGGTTATACCAAGCTTCTTGGCACGGGCAAGGTTACAAGACCATTAGCCATAAAGGTGGCATCATACTCGAAATCTGCAGGCGAGAAAATCAAAGAGGCTGGCGGCGAAATACTTGCGGAACTTGAAGAAAAGGGAGAGTAACGACTAACTAATGGCTGGCAGATTTCTAAACCTCTTTAGACCTATTGCAAGAATTCTTCCAGAAGTCAAGCATGCCGAACGCAGAGTGGGATTTAATGAGAAACTCTTTTGGACAGGTCTCGCCCTGATAATTTACTTGGTAATGTCTGAGATTGCTCTGTTCGGAATCCCGCAATCACAACAAGACAGTTTTGGTGCCTTAAGAGTGATTTTTGCTTCTAACCGCGGCACTCTTATGGAACTTGGAATAGGCCCAATAGTCACGGCTGGCTTGATACTACAGCTTTTGGTCGGCTCAGCAATGATAAAATGTGACATGTCAAATCCAGATGACAGAAGCCTATTCTCATCTGCAAGCAAAACCTTCTCCATAATCCTAGTTGGCATTCAAGCATCAGCATACATTATCAGCGGAATGTATGGCGCCTTATCAGGCACAACTGCCCTGATAATTTTCCTGCAGCTTCTAGCATCTGGAGTAATCCTAATGCTGCTGGATGAGCTAATTCAGAAAGGCTGGGGATTCGGCAGCGGGATAAGCCTATTCATCATGGCAGGCGTCGCACAAACCATTCTTTGGCAAGCCTTTTCTCCAGGAACAGGGTTATTCGTAGGAGGGCTTTCAGTGGTGCTTTCTGGTAGCGAGCCAATAACATCATGGATATATGGTTCTGGCGTATACCCATCACTATTGGGATTCATAGCCACAATTGCGGCTTTTCTAATCATAATTTACATGGAAGGAATAAGAGTTGAATTGCCTCTATCCTATGCAGGCTACAAAGGATTCCGAAGCAGATACCCAATAAAACTCCTATACGTTTCTAACCTACCAGTGATTTTCGCATCCGCTCTTTTCGCCAATGTTTACCTCTTTTCACAACTTTTCTGGAGCCAGTACAACCAAAACAACTCGAACTTCTGGCTTAACCTTCTAGGAACGTATTCGCAAGTGTCTCAACCAGGCGGTGGCGTGAGTGTTGAACCAACTGGAGGGCTTGTCTACTTCATGACAGCACCACGTAGTCTTGGGGATGTGGCGATGCATCCTGCAAAGGCCTTTGGCTACTTGGGGATTCTCATCGCTTTCTGCATTTTGTTTTCGATCACTTGGCTCGAAGTTGGTGGCTTAGGTCCCTCAACAGTGGCTAAACAGCTTGTTGACTCGGGCATGCAGATTCCTGGATATAGACGATCTGGAAAGGCTATTGAATCCGTTCTCGACCGTTACATCCCAACGGTTACTGTCCTTGGAGGCGTAGTTGTGGCGCTAGTTGCTGGAGTTTCAGATTTCTTCGGAGTCTTCGGTTCAGGAATGGGTGTTTTACTGTCCGTTGGAATAATCTATCAGTATTATGAGATATTGATGCAAGAAAGAGCCGCTGAGATGTATCCTGCATTTAGAAGAATATTCGGCGAATAAGCATTAAGCAAAAATAGTTATTAATAGGGAAAAAACAAGAAGGAGACTATTAACCAAATCAGGTGGTAACAAAGATGTCTGCGACTGATTTACCAACATATGCGATCTTACCGATATCCACATTCATAGTAATGTTTATTTGCCTAGCCATTTCGTTCACCAGCTCTTCCATTAACCGGCTTCTCATAAACCGATTTGTCGGCTGGGAACAGTACCGGATAATGCAAAAAGAACTTGCTGAATACCAAACCGGTATGCGCAAAGCACTTCGGGCAAATGACAAGAAGACTGTAGAAAAGTTGAAGAAAAAAGAGTCGCAAGTGCATAACATGCAGAAAAAAATGGTTAAGCCGCAACTTGTTTTGTTTGTGGTTTCGTTCAGCTACATCTTCATCTGGTGGTTCGTACTAACCCCCATTTATGGAGCAGACACTCTCGCATACATTCCAGGCTTCGGACCCATAGGTGTGCTAATATGGTACATGATATGTTCATTTTTCTTCGGGGCACTCGCATCGCGAGTACTGGGCATACTTCCCATAGAATAGGAAGCGAAAACTTGCCTAAACCCCATCCACGTAGAAGTCCGCATAAACGCTGAGTTCTGAGGTGCGCTCATGGTTGAGAAAAGAGCGAAGGAGATGGATAAAGAAAACATAGTTATCTGTGTCTGCGGGATGGCTGGAAGCGGAAAAAGCACACAGGCAAAAAAGCTTGCCGAAAAGTACGGACTTAAATATTATTCAGGCGGCGACGCACTGAAAGCCTTGGCGGCAGAGGAAGGCCACAAGACGTTTCAGCGAGGATGGTGGGAGAGCAAGGAAGGAATGCGTTTTCTAGAGAGAAGGGGTAACGACTCGAAATTTGATAGGACAGTTGACAAAAAGCTTCTGGAATTTGCACAACAGGGAAACGTTGTTTTAGACAGTTGGACGATGCCGTGGCTTCTGAAAAAAGGATTCAAAGTGTGGCTGGAGGCTTCGCCGGAAAAGAGGGCACAGCGAATAGCTAGGAGAGACCGAATAAGTCTTGAAGAAGCTAGGAAAGTTCTGAAAAGTAAAGAAGACCAGACACGGGCTATTTACAAAAAACTTTATCATTTCAGCCTCGGAGAAGATTATGCGCCATTTGATTTGATCTTGGACACTGAAAGTCTGAGATCCGAGGAAGTTTTTGAAGTTCTATGCATGGCAATTAACAACATAGTCTTTAATCCTGAAAACTAGCATTTCAATGCATACAATTGCGTCAACGGGTTTTTACACAAGTTTTAAATGTCCACTTAGAGACATATTCTATAACATTCTTCTATAAGTAACCTCTACCAGCCCCCCATCCAATGGGATAAATAATGAAAGAAGGCAAACAAATCCTCATACATTCGATTATTGGGTTCTCAATGGGAATAATTCTTTCATACACGCTCTTATCTTTGCCATTCGTTAACAATGAATCTTCATGGACGCTTCCAGCTTTTAACTTTCTTTTCGTTTCTTTGACCTTTCCGCTAAATGGAGCATTAGTAAAGAAAGTCTTTTTGTTGATAACAGGGGATTTTGTTTGCTTGCTTTGGAACTACCTTATTTCTCTGTTAGCTCATACTTTTGTCTACAGTTTTGGCGACATCTTCAATACTCTTTACATGATTTTTACTCCTCTGCTTAACTTGTTCATGATTGTTTCCTTCTGGTCGGTAAGTCTGACTGTCTTAGCTAGAGGCAGAGGAAAAGTAGGAGTCGGAATTTGACAGCCGAAATCTTGGAAGCATTGTTCTTCGTTTTGACCTCTTTGATGATTGCTTATCTCATACGGCACTACATTTTCACAATAACCGTTCTAAGAGGCACCCGAAAAAATCGGACAGCTACCTTCCAACAAAATGCGCCTCATCAACCTACAGTATCGATTCTAGTTCCCGCACGAAACGAGGAAAAAGTGATTGAAAGAATACTGCAAAGAATGACGGAGCTGACGTACCCAAAGGATAAGTTGCAAGTGATAGTCGTTGATGATGGCTCGACAGATGCCACTCCAAGCATAGCCCAACACTATTCGAACATCTGCAAACACATCATGGTCGTGCACAGAAAACAAGATGAAGGGGGCAAAGGAAAACCAGCAGCCCTGAATGCAGGTTTAAAATACGCGAACGGTGAGGTCATACTTTGCTTCGATGCAGACTACTATCCGCAGAAGGATATTGTAGAAAAACTTGCACAAGAGTTTGCGGATCCAAAAGTGGGAGCAGTTCAAGGCAGAGTCACTGTATTAAATGAACCCAAAAACTTGGTGACAAGAATCGTTGCACTGGAAAGAATAGGCGGATATCGAGTTGACCAAGAGGCGCGAGAAAATCTTACCTTGATCACGCAGTTCGGCGGAAC
>DATBWI010000044.1:0-5564 GCA_036514855.1 Bathyarchaeia archaeon
AGCTTGAGATGGACGAATAAGCCAATAGGTGTACTTGTTGTACCAGCAGCAAATTCCCGCATCCATAACTGCCATGTTCATTAATGCAAGAGTCCGCGCTGCTCTCAGTTCGTTAAGATGATAGCGCACTATTAAATCGCATGCGATTTGGTTCCAATGTCCCGGCGGCGTAAAAGTTCCTGCACCGTCAGCCCAAAAGTTGGCTATTCGCAGTTGCTCTTCAGTGCGGGTGTCTGAAATTTGCTTCACCTCGGCGAGTGATGCATTGAATTCGGCAGAGCCGAAAGCGGGATGCGGGGGCAACAGATACATTGAAGAGTTTATGAGCCATGGTCTAACCTCTCCCCATCTTGGTAAAAGCGGATTAGCTGGCGGAGATTGGCTGCTATACCAGTATCCCGCTCCGGTTGGTATAGTGCCGTTCCAAACGGCGTTGGAACCATCGGTTTTGGCGCGTTCGATAACTTGTTCAGCAACTTCTCGACCCAAACCATCTCCACTGGTTATGTCGCTTGGGAAGCTGACGCCAGCCAACAGTCGTGATTCTTCATGCTCTGCTACTTTTTCGTCTAACCAAGCAGTTTCGTTAGGATACAAGTAACTAAGAACAGTTGCGGAAGTTGCTGCGATTGCCGCGTGTTCACAAGGATAGCACGGGTCATTATTGGTCGCGATAAGCGGAACTATACTCTGATTGAGCTTGTTGGGGGCAGGTCTGTTGTAGTAGTACTTGTTATTCCACGCAGCTACGAGTGAGTCGTACTGTGCAACACTTAGCAGTGCATAGACGCGTGACGCAATTGGAGGAGTCGTCTTATACTTAATCACAAGACTTCGTGCTATCTCATTCCAACGAACGCTGGCACCAGTGTTCCAATAGTCTATTGTCTCATATACCTGAACTGTTCGGTTAGCTTGCAGCGTATACAATTCTTCTAGTTCTTGTTCGCATTGAAGTGAATCGCTAGCGGGTGGCGCTGTAAGGCGTATTGCATCGCTTGAATTTAATACAATAGTAACCCAACGCCCACCCGTGTTTTCGCTAGGTGATTGGCTGGTGTACAGGGTTATTCGAGGTAACATTGAGCCGAGTAGAACGCCGAGTAAAAGCATCCCCAAAATTACCGCGACAAAAACAGCTTCATAACGTCGTTGCAAACTCTAAACCTCCAAACTCAAATGAGCCCTTTGCTGAATGATTGCAGGACCTTTTGTCAAGGGCAAACCATTATTACTCGATATGGTATGGACTTTCATGAAATCACCTTAACATGCAGACTCTTATGCCATTGGAGGACTCTTAATCTTTTGTGGCTGTAGTACTACAGTAACAGGTATGTTGCATGTTGTCAGTTTGAAGCCCAATAGCAATCGTGGATTTTGGAGACAATACAGGTTCTTATTCTCTGAATCGCTGATTTTGGTCTATACTTTCCTTTTTTTGTTCAGCTATGACTTTCCTGCACCAATGGAAATTTGGCTTGTAAGAACTGATAGAAAAATTCTAGTCCTCGACGACAACTGGCATAGCTTTTGCCCATTGAGAAATTCCTTTCAAATCAATGAATCCAGAGAGTTTCACTCCTATCCCATCAAAGTATGATTTCATGTCTTCTATCATCTTTTCTGAATCTGTTTGGGCAAGTTTGGCTACACTATTATATCCGCCAGCCCAAAGATGCTTCACGGTTTTTCTATTGCTATAAGGCAGGCGACTCATATCCGCAAGGTTCACCAAATCGAGAATGAATGATTTGGGGATTCCAGTTTCTTTAGAGAGTTTCTCTCTGCCTTCTCGAGTCCTACCGCATTCCAAAATATCTAGGTTAAATCTTATTCTGCGTATTCTCAATTTTTCTATGTAATTTTTATGAGATTCGTTTTCAGTGTCTATTAATTCCTTCAAATAAAGGCTATGAGGAAGAACCCAGCGGAAAACATAGTTGAGAGTAAATATCAAATCCTCAAAGGGCAATTCTGTCTTCCTAATGAAATCCTCACATTTCTCTTTGTTTTCAACCTTACGAATTAAGTCTGTATGATTCTCTACCTTCAAATCATTCAGACTCTTGAACATATTGGTCATTCTACTGATATGCTCGGCATATCGTGGGTTGTATCCAAGAAGTCTTTTAACATAGTCAGTAGCTTCTCTCATGTTGTGGTCATAATATTCTTGAACAAAGTTGTAAGAAAAGACCGCGGATATTTTCTTAATTAACTGTTCATAATCCCAAAGGGTCATTTTCTTGACAAGGTTCCAGTCTATCACGGTTTCTGCACATACCAAAAATGTTGTTTCACTTCAGCTATCTTTTTCCGCACTTCTGTTTTATTTGGGTTTGGGCTGACCTGTGCTATTGCGGGTAGAGGCTAAAAATCAAAGGTATTCCAGACGGCTATTCTGCCGATCTGGTGCCGGAAGGACTGGTTAGTCTTCTTCCCATTTGGTTACCCATGAGCCTATTGCAATAAACACGATTCCTAAAACCGTTAAGAGTGCAACGTTCAAGATTGCCTGTTGAGGCTGGCCGAATATCATTGCGGCTCTGAGTCCTTCATTCACATAGGTTAACGGAAGCACCTGGGAGACTGCTCGCAGAAACTCTGGCATTTGGCTCAGCGGAAAGAATGAACCTGAAAGGAACATCATTGGAAATGTTACGACGTTCGCGGCAGCGTCCGCGCCTTCTGGATCTTTGACGAATCTAGCAATGATCATTCCTATACCTGTGAACATCAGCGATGCCATTGCCACCAAGAGCAATGAGACAGGGTCAACAATTATTTCCATGCCGAAGATTGTCAAACCCAGTATCATCATCAAAGCCATGCCCAAATAGGACATGAGAACGTTGTAGATCGTTCTGGACAGTATCCATTCGTGACGTTTTAATGGCGTTGTGGCCAGTTTGTGGAATACACCATTCTCTTTGAATCTAGCGCTCACAGAGACGGCAGTGAAAACGCTTGTGGTCATGGCTGTCATTCCAATAACGCCTGGCAGGAAAAAGTCGATGTAGCTGAAGCGTTTAGGCGCTATAGTCAATTCTTCGACGCTGAAGTATTCCACACCGCTTGAGAGCTTAAAGTTGAAATATCCAATCATGCTATTCACAATGCTATTAACGATGGGCGCAGTAGTCGAGGACTGGTCATAAACAAAAGTTACGTTTGCAATGGTGGCGCCATGGCTGTAAAGTGCCATGTTGGCTGTATCATTGAATCCGGAAGGAATTATGAGCAAGCTACTAATCCTTTGTGTGATTGCGTGGTCAGTGGCATTGATTGAAGTGTCCAATATTTGGATGTTGAACGTGTTTGATTCATTCAGGCTTTTTACGAAGAAGTTAGACCAGTATGTAGGTAATCCGTCTATTTGGTCTTGGTTTTGCAGGTAAAGATCATATCTTGTTGTGGATTGGGCGAAGATGCCTCCGAACAGGAGTATCATGACGCATGGAAATGCAATAGTCCAGAAAACGGCGCTTTTGTTTCGGACGAAAGTTTTCAAGGAAGCTTTGAGGTCAAGCACTACGTGGCTCATAGTTCTTCGTCCTCCTTCAGCGATTCACCGGTTAGGTTTAGAAAAACATCTTCAAGGCTTGAACGTTTTAGCTGCAACTCGTCGAAGGGTACGTTGGTCTTGCCAAGTTCATGTATGATTTCTGAGACGGTTACGGCATGGTTGAGGTGAACTGTAATGTCACCGCCGTTAAAGTTTGCTTTTACTCCAAGCCTCTCTATCGTTGGAACTGCTTTGGAAATTGTTCCCTTCAGGATTAGTAGGTTCTTTTTGCCATGTTCAGAAATAAGACTGTCCGTTGCGTCAAGTGCAACTATATTACCCTTGGAGATTATGCCGACGCGGTCGGCTAATGCTTCTGCTTCTTCCATGTAATGGGTTGTTAAGAAAATCGTTTTCCCTTGCTTATGCAATTCCTCAATTAGATTCCAGACAACATGGCGCACCTTCGGATCCAATCCGGCTGAGGGCTCATCTAAGAAAATGAGTTCAGGATCATTCACCAAAGCAACGGCTATTCCGAGCCGCTGTTTCAGTCCGCCTGACAAATTCCTGAACAACGCGTTTTTCTTGTCTTCCAAGTCAACCTGCTTAATCAAGGCGTCAACATCTGGATGACTATCGAAAAGTCCAGCAAAAAACTGGATTGTCTCCTTGACCGTCAGCCTATCGTAAGTGGCGAAGTCCTGCGGCAAAACGCCTGTTCGTTTCTTTATGTTTTCTTGGTCTTTCGAAATGTCATATCCGAGCACGTAGGCTTTCCCGCCTGTGGGTTTCCGCAAACACTCCAACATCTCCACAGTCGTGGTTTTGCCTGCTCCGTTAGGACCTAGAAAAGCGAAAATCTCTCCCTTATTAACTGCGAAAGAAATACCGTTAACGGCGGTTAAATCGCCGTATCGTTTAGTAAGTCCTTCAACTTGAATTGCTACACCATTACTCAAATCTATTCCTCCATTTTGATTGTGAAACTTCCATCGAGGATGCCCCAGTGAGATTTAAACTTTTCTGCAAGAAAATCTGATACTGAAGGACGCGTTGCATCTTTCTTGATCTCCAGACTTTAGTGGCGTGGTCACAGTAGTTAGGTATTCTGCGCAAAAGTGACCAGTTATGTGGTCAGCCTTTTTCATTTCCCTGCCCCCTTGTTCGCAGATTGAAACAATTCCCTCAGTTCTTTTCTCACAAGTCCATTCTCAGGATTCCACTTGTTCCTTTCGCCTAAAACATAACGTGGAAGAACGCTGTCATCATGCTCTGCGACTGTGCACAATCACCTCCATAATTATTTTAATGAGTTAATCAATATCTGCCCATGGGGATTCCATGAAAGCCTTAATCTTTGAAAAGAACGGCTTGGAAAATCTTCAGGTTAGAGACTTAGAAACTCCTTCAGCAGGACCCGATGATGTCTTGGTTAAAGTAAAAATGGCTGGTGTCAACCCCATAGACTTCCATGCCGTAGAAGGAATACCTAATGTTAAGCCGATGCCGCACATTCCAGGCGCAGAATTCGCAGGAATCGTAGATGAAGTTGGAAGTCACGTATCTACCTTAAAAAAAGGAGACAAAGTAACAATTTACAGCAGAGTCTTCGACAGCTTATGTGACATGTGTATTTCTAACAATGAAATGCTTTGCAGAAACGGAGGCATAATAGGCGTAGTCTCGAATGGCGGATATGCAGAATACGTTGCCATCCCCGAGAAAAACGCGTTCAAAATACCAGACAACTTGAGCTGGGATATGGCGGCAAGCTTACCCGTAGCCGCATTAACGCCTTATCATGCGTTGAAGATGGCTGAACTCACTATTAATGAGAATTTGGTGGTTTTCGGCGCGTCAGGCAACACAGGAATGTTTGCAGTTCAGTTAGGCAAAAAGTTCGGTGCAAACGTGATTGCAGTTTCAAGCAAGACTTGGGTGAAAGACCTCGGAGCCGATTACGTTGCCAGCCACGAAGACGCAATAGAGAAGATAAGGGAGGCAACGTCAGGAAGAATGGCTGATGTTGTTTTGAACTCGCTTGGTTCAGAGA
>DATBWI010000045.1:0-24345 GCA_036514855.1 Bathyarchaeia archaeon
AGGAAAACGAGATTGTAATTAACCCTGTCACGAACCTTTTATACATAGCGAACATCAGTTACATTTATGGTCACGGGGACTACATAAGTGTTTACAATGGAGACACTCTGAAAGAAAATACATCTATATATATACCATACAGCAGTGGACAATCCCATGTTCAACGAATACTCTTGGCAATCAACCCTAGAATAAACCGCATATACGCTACTTATAGTGTTAATGATACAATTTACGCAATTGATGGCAACACCCACGAGATCATAAACACCGCTAATGTGGACTATTGGGGAGTGCTATATGGATGTAATCCCTTCACTAATTATGTCTACGCTTATCCCGACGTATACGACGGCGAGACTTTGTGTCCATCTATTCCTTGGTTTAATGTAACTGACGGATTTATTCCTCGGTTCGAGGTAGCTGACCCACTTTATAATAGAGTATATTACACACAATACAAGACCATTTATGTTGTTGATGGCTATACTAATGAGGAACTATCCAATCTAACATTGGATGTTAGTATCAAACATATTGCGATAAACCCCAAGACCGGAGATATTTATGCACTTGAGGATACTTATGCACTTAACGATACGAAACTTTTTGTTCTTCATGAACCGATCGGACCGACAACAAGAACGTATACTCCCTATGCACAAAAAGTGGAAGTGTCAAGCAACTCATCTATAAGCGAATTTCAATTCAACGGCACTACAAAGCAAATAAGCTTCAAAGTAATAGGTGCAAATGGAACAAACGGTTTTTGCAACATAACATTCCCCAGCGACTTGCTATGGGGCACAATCTCAATATACAAGGACGGCTTGCTTCTCGTAAAAGATGTAGATTACACTCAAACATACAACGCCACCCATTACACCTTCAATATCGTTTACAATCATAGCACTCACACAATAGAAATTCTAGGCACCGAAGCAATACCGGAATTCCCAATCACTTGCATGCTTCTGCTATTTATAGCGTCAATGCTACTAGCAGTAATAGCCTGCAAGAGAAAACACTCGTACTACTGACTCTTGGTTTCGGATATCTGCACTTTCTTAAGATCATAGCGCACGTACCTTGTTAAATGCGAAAAGACTTTGGAAATAGCGATCCCCTTATGATGTGTTATGCGGCGTGCCTATATGCTCTCCTATAAATATCCATAAAACATGATGGTGAACTTCGCCAGTTGCACGGGGTTCATCATACTCATGCTCGTACAGTTCTTTGATTTTCAGGAAAGCGAAGTCCTCAAGCAGTTCTTCTCTTGTGCAGAAATGGAGATATTTATCATCTTGAAATGAATTAGGTTCTCCTGAGACTGGAACGCCTTTCCCATAATGTTCTGGATCACTTACTGAAAATGTGCTGAGAAATAACATTCCGTTTGGTTTTAGTGATCTCATAACAGCTTTCCTAAGTTCTCTCCTTTCATTGTTTTTCAGTAGCTGGTATAAGTTCGAGATGAATACTATGTCATATTTACCTTCCTTCAGTTCCTTGAAATCGCAGACTTGAAATTTCATATTTTCTTTTTGCGCCTCGGGGACTGCATTTGAGGCTATATCTATGGCTTTTTCAGAGGTGTCGATCCCCAAAATCCTGCATTTGAGATTTTCCTGAAAGTAGAATGCGTCGCGACCATAACCGCAGCCAATGTCCAATATATTTAATATTTCATTGTTTAATTTGGATTTTCGCAGGTATTCAACCGCAGCGGTGGCTAATTCGCTTGGTCCTTCTCCCCAAATGCGTCCGTTGTTTTTGTATTTGTTTTCCCAATACATTATCAATACCTTTTCATACGAGAAATATTCGCCATGTTGAGTTATAGGAGCATTTTTAGTAGGTCTGCTTTTGTTGCTATGCCTACTACTTTGCCTTTCTTAGTCATCAGCACAGCAGGATAAACCTGCAATAAGCCTGAAATCAAAGAAAGTGGCGCATCTTCTCCAACCTGTGGAAAAGCATCATCCATAATGTCTCCAACAGAAAGCTTTGACACATGCGCCAAGTCTTGACCGGCTAGAACTTGGTTTAGTATTGTTTTTTCTGAAATGCTGCCAACAGAGTGTTCTCCGTCAAAGACTGGAAGTTGAGAGTATCCTTCTTCCATCATTACCCGCACAGCCTTAGACACAGTGTCGCTTTTCTGAACGGCTATGACTTTGTCGTGAAGCACATCTTTGGCGCGAACCACGTTTTCCATTTCCAAACGTTCAAGAGCATCGAAAAGCGCTTTAACCTTATTATATGAGGGGTCAATTTTTCCCGATTCTAACTTGGCTATTAGGGATTGGCTTACGCCAGCCAGTTTGGCTAGTTGTTTCTGAGTTAAGTTGAACATTCTTCTTTTCTTGGCAACTTCTTCAAGTATAGGCAACATATCATGAAATGGGTTTGAGGGCTTTAAATTCATTTTGGAATAAAAATGTCAGAAAAATATTAAAGCTGGAATCAACACTATGCTCCAAAAAACACTAACGGTGAAAAACCATGACACTAGAAGCAAACAAAAAGAAGAGAACAGTAACCGAGATTAACGAAAAAATAAGAAAAGGAGACGTCCAAGTCCTAACCGCTGAAGAAATGAAAAAACTCGCAGAAAGCAGCGGCATAGAAGTCGCATACAAAGAAGTGGACGTCGTCACATCAGGAACCCTCGGCGCCATGTGCAGCTCAGGAGCCATCATAAACGTCGGCCACTCAGACCCACCCATCAAAATCCAAAGAGCATGGATAAACGACGTTGAAGTCAGTCACCCCGGCGCAGCAGTTGACCTTTACATTGGCGCGACACAAATGTCAGAGACTAAAACCTACGAGTACGGCGGAGGGCATGTGATAGAAGATTTAATCAGAGGAAAAGAAGTGGACGTCAGAGCCACCAGTTATGGCACAGACTGCTATCCTAGAACACAGCTTCACACAAGGCTTACAAAAGACGATTTGAACCAGTTTTACCTCTTAAACTTCCGCAACGGCTACCAACGCTACGCATGCGCAACAAACAGCCGCGACGAAACCATCTACACCTACATGGGAAAGCTTCTGCCAAGATTTGGAAACGCCACCTTCTCCGGAGCCGGAGCGCTTAATCCTCTAATGAATGATCCAGACTATGAAACCATAGGCATTGGAACACGCATCTTCTTGGGAGGAGCCCAAGGCTACGTGATAGGTGAAGGCACACAGCACAGTCCAAGCAACCAGTTTGGAACAATCATGGTTAGGGGAGACTGCAAGAAAATGAATCCAGAATTTATCAGCGGCGCTTCCTTCACCAAGTACGGCACAACGCTTTACGTTGGCATAGGTATTCCAATCCCCATACTGAACGAAGGATTAGCCAAAAAAACCGCCATACGGGACGAAGAAATCTTTACAGACATTACCGATTATGGTGTTCCCCGCAGAGACAGGCCAAAACTGGGAAAAGTAAGCTATAAAGATTTGAAGTCAGGCTCCATAACCATCAACGAAAGAAAAGTCAGCGTCAGCCCACTCTCAAGCTTGAAAGAAGCAAGAATAATCTCTGAAACCCTGAAATCTTGGATTGAAAACGGCCTCTTCTACTTGACCACCCCTGTTGAACGTCTTCCAACAGACACTGTCTTTAAGCCAATGAAACAAACCGACGAAGTAGCCTTCGTCAACACTTTAACGCAGAAGGCGGTTACTTGCACTGAAGATGAGGAAATAAAAGTGGTTGCTGACAGAATCATAAGCCAATCAGTAAACCACGTAATCGTAGTGGATCATGAAGGAAGACTCAGCGGAATAGTAACTTCATGGGACATCACTAAGTCTGTAGCTGAAGGCAAAAGGACAGTCGCAGACATAATCACACGGAAAGTAGTAACCACAACACCAAACGAGCCAGTAGAAGCAGCCTCAAGAAAGATGGCTCAGCATCACATATCTGCTTTGCCAGTAATCGACCGAGACAGCAAGGTTCTGGGAATAGTGACTTCCGAAGAAATCTCCAAACTCTTGGGGAGGTGAACAAAGAATGGCTAGACTCTTCCTCAGATTCTCAGAAGACATAGTTGAAAAACCCATAACCGCACAGATTATCCTTGAACACAAAACCCCAATAAGCATAGTAGCTGCGCATGTCAACTCTCAAGGCGGCGAAATCCTCGCAGAAGTACCAACACCCCAAGTTAAGGAGATAGCTGATGCTTTTCGCGCGAAAGGCGTAACAGTCATATTTCCCAAGCTGATTGAAAAAGACACTGAAAAATGCTTCGACTGTGGCGCTTGCTTCTCGCTATGCCCCGTAAAAGCCATCACATTCGGAGAAGACTACTCAGTAGTCTTTGACAGGGAAAAATGCATAGGCAGTTCCTGCGGCAAATGCGTTGACGCATGCCCTGCAAGAGCCATTAGGCTAATTGCTGACTTAGAAGAGGCTGATTGCTAAGTGTCAGCCTTATTCAAACAGGTCTTCCAATTTAAAGAGACCAACTGCTTCATACTTTCAGACAAGAAAAACGCCATCGACAAGGCGACAGCATCACTTAAGCATAATAGAAGCGAACTTGACAGATACGTTAGAACGCATGAGAAATTTCTCTATTCTCTTCAGCCTGTTTCGGCGGAGGATGGACCGTTAGTTGCTAGGTTGATGGATGAGGCGTCAAGGAAAGCAAATGTAGGCCCCATGGCTGCTGTAGCCGGAGTATTAGCAGATTTGGCAGTAAAGGACATGATCGCTGCTGGGTGTGAAGTGGCGGTTGTTGAAAATGGAGGCGAAGTTTCAGCCATCTCAAATAGGCGCATCGACATCGCTCTCTTGGCGGGCGATTCTCCGCTTTCAAGGCAAATAGGCTTTAGGCTTGAGGAATTCCCAATAGGCATCGCCACAAGTTCAAGCTTGTTTAGCCAAGCATTAAGCTTTGGCGAGGCTGAAGCAGTAACGGTTTTCGCTGAAAATGCGGGATTAGCTGATGCAGCAAGCACAGCAGCTGGAAATCTAGTAAAAGGCGACGATTGCCAAGCAGCGATTGAAAGAGGGATAGATGAAGCCCTATCAATAAAAGGCGTTAGAGGAGTGCTGATTATGTACAAAGGATTTGTTGGAAAAGCTGGGAAAGTTCCAAAAATAATTAAGGTACGCGAAGAAGAGGGTTTTCGTCCTTTTTCAGAAGCTCAGACAATTTCATGATGGCGTTTTGGTATACTTTAATGCTTTCCAAGTATTCTTGAATTTCAATATTCTCGTTTGGCGTATGATCAAGCGCAGAGTCGCCTGGACCGTACGTGACGATCGGTATTTTCATTGCATTACCAAGAATGTTCATGTCTCCGGTTCCTGTCTTTCTTGAAAACGCAGCTTGTTTGTGTGTTTTTTCTCTGATGGACCATGCTAAGGCTCTGGCTAGAACCGACTTCCTGTCAGCCTCAAAAGCATCGATCAAATATTCTACTTTCATCTTAACCGAAACCTGTGGGTGAGCACGCTTGTACTTTTCAATTTCTCCTTTGACTTTGTTAAGCACTTGCGCAGATGTGAGTTGAGGGGGAAGTCTAAGCTCAACATCCATATCGCATTTTGAAGGCACTATGGGAGTTACGCCGCCGCCTCTTATTCGTGTCAGACAATAAGTTATAGAATAAAATCGGCTGCTCAGCTTTTCCCCAGTCAAGTGAAGCTGGCTGATTTGGTTCCAAATCTCCCACGCCTTTTCAATGGCATTGTCAAACAGCCATGGTGCACCAGAATGCCCAGTTTGAGTCTCACACGTTATTCTGAGACGCAAAACCCCTTTATACCCCAAAACTATCGTGTCAGAACCGCTTGGCTCGCCAAATATGGCATAGTCAATTGGAATTCCTTCTCGGATAAAAGTTTTGATTCCTTTCCCTGGCCCTTCTTCGTCAACTACGCCCACAACTATAATCTTGCAAGGTGGTTGCTTTTTCGCAAAGGCGGAAGCAGCCATAATCATAGCTGCAAGAGGCGATTTGGCGTCTACAGCGCCTCTGCCATACAATTTGCCCTCTTCAACTCGCACAGGTATGTAGCCGTCAACTGTGTCCATGTGTCCACAAAGCAAAGTGACTGGCTTTCCTCTACCGATTTCTCCAATTACGTTTCCAACTTTGTCCTTCCGCACGTGAAAACCGAGATTTTTCATTTCTTTGGTTAGAAAACTGGAAATTTCTTCTTCCTTGCCAGAGGGACTGTAGATTTCCAACATTCTGGTAAGCAGGCGAACGGCGTGGTCACTCATTTTTGTTCTTCCTCGAGAATCGTGTCAAGCGTGGCGATTACCTTGTCAATCTGCTCCTTCTCGATAACGAGGGGCGGCAGGAACCTGACAACATTTCTACCAGCGTCGATAATGAGGACTCCTCTATCCATGGCTTTCATGATTATGTTGTAAACATCGAATCGGGATTCCATTCCAAGCATAAGACCTAATCCGCGAACTTCCCTCACAACCTTGTGCTTATCCTGAAGACCTGCCAATTTTTCTTTAAAGTAAGCTCCCAGCTTTGCTGCCCTTTCCGGAAGTTTTTCCTCAACCATCACGTCAATTGCAGCGCACGCGGCTGCGCACACGAGAGGGCTTCCGCCGAAAGTGGTTGTGTGTTCCCCAACCTTAAGCGAAGCCATAACATTTTCTTTAGCAACTGTCATGCCTAAAGGAAGACCGCCAGCCCACGATTTTGCAAGACAAAGGATATCAGGAACCACATTCCAATGTTCACAAGCAAAAACTTTTCCGGTGCGACCAAAACCAGTTTGAACCTCATCTAGAATTAAAAGGACTCCGTGCTCGGCGCAGATTTTTCTGAGGCCGGGTAGAAAATCGTCTGGTGGAACTCTGATTCCGCCTTCTCCTCGAATTGGTTCCGCGATGATGGCAGCGGTTTTCTCTGTAATCGCCTCTTTCACTTTTTCAAGATTGTCCGGAGGAACATGTTTAAACTCGGGGACTAGAGGTTGGAAGGGTTCACGATATTTTTTGTCCCAAGTTGCAGACAATGCGCCCATGGTTTTGCCGTGAAAGGCTCCCATCATGGCGATTATTTCAGGCTTTCCCGTGAACTTGCGAGCTAGTTTGATGGCGCCTTCAACTGCTTCAGCGCCACTGTTACTGAGAAGAACCTTGTTAAGGCCTTCCGGGGTTATTTGTGTGATCTTTTGTAGGAATTCTGAGCGAGCATCGTTGTAGAAGGAGCCGTGGCAGGAAATGAGTTTTTCCGCTTGTTTCTTCACTGCTTCTACAATTTTTGGGTGGCAATGCCCAATTATGCAGACGCCGTAGCTGCCTGTGCAGTCTATGTATTCTTTGCCGTTGATGTCCCAGACTGTGGCGCCTTTGCCTTTAACAATGGTGACGGGGCGTTTTGAGTAAACATTTGCCATCAACTTTTTTTCTGTCTCCATGATTTCTTTTTCATTCATGGCTTATCACGGTGCCGCATTCATGTTTTAATGGAGAGGATATTGGAAGTTTTGCAAGTCCTGAGGATATTGACACTTCTCCAGCGCCCATTTTGAGGGCTTCCATGGCTGCGTGGACTTTTGTGATCATGCCTTTTCCTATTTTGGGAAGCGAATCTTCCGCTTCAGAAACGGTTAATTTTGATGCTAGCTTTTCGTTTAGGATTAAGCCTTCCACATCTGTAAGCAAAATAAGCTGATCAGCCTTAAGCGCTCCAGCGATGTAGGCTGCTGTTCGGTCTCCATCCACGTTGAGGGGTTCGAATTTTTCGCTTATGGCAACTGGCGCTATTACGGGCACGTAATTGTTCTGCAGAAGGAGCTTTAGCAAATTGGCGTTGACTTCGCTTATTTTTCCGGTGTATCCTCCATCAATGACTTTTTTTCTTCCCCTTTCGTCAACGATGATGAGTCTTTCTTTTCTTTTCGCCTGCACTAGAAGCCCGTCTAAACCTGATAAGCCTACGGCAGGTATTCCTTGGCTCTGAAGGGCGCAAACAATTTGCTTGTTGATTTTTCCAACCATCGCCATAGTGTATATTTCAATTGTTTCCTTGTCTGTGTATCGGCTTCTGAAGCCATCTGGCGACACCACAAATTCTTGGGTTTTACCCATTTTTGAGGCGATTTCGTTGACGCTGGTTCTTCCTCCGTGAACAAGGACGACTTTGTTGTTTAACAAAACATTTTTCAAGTCAGAAACTAAGTTTGAGGATTCTGCTTTGAGTATGCTTCCGCCTATTTTCACAACAATCAGCATGTTGGTCACATCGGATGAAAGCCTGCGCTTTCCAAACCGGTTTTTTCGTTAACGCCGAGAATGGTGTTTAAGCATTGGATTCCTTGGCCTGCTGCTCCCTTCATTATGTTGTCTATTGCCGATAGAATAACGAGTCTGTTGGCGTGGGCATCTAGTTCAAAGCCGATGTCGCAGAAGTTTGTTCCCAACACTACTTTGGGATCGGGAAGTCTGTAAAGTCCCTTAGAATAGTGCACGAAGCGTATGAAAGGCTCTCCCTGATACTGTGAACGATAGATTTTCCAAATTTCCTGTTCTGTCAAGGGTTTTGTGAGGAAAACGTGAATAGTGGATAGTATGCCTCGAACCATGTTGACAGCGTGTGGAGAAAACGCTATTGTAACGGGTTTGTCAGTGAGAAGGCTCAGTTCCTGTTCAATTTCTGCGATGTGTCTATGACCTACTGTTTTGTAGGGTCTTACTCCGCCGAATCTTTCTGGGTGATGCGTTGCAAGCGACGGCGTGCTACCTGAGCCTGAAGAACCAATTTTCGCGTCCACAACAATCCGGTCTTTCTCAACAGCGCCCGCCTTAACCAGCGGTGCTAATCCAAGTATTGTCGCAATTGCCATGCAGCCGGGACACGCTACTGGATTGGCGTTTTTTATCTCCTCTCTATGAAGCTCAGTCAAACCATACGCTGCTTTCGTCAATAATTCTGGGTGTGCGTGTTCCCATCCATACCATTTGGCATAATCTGCTGGGTTCTTTAGACGGAAGTCTGCGCTCATGTCAATAACTCGCAATCCCATTTCGAGCAGTTTTGGAACAAGATTCACTGAGCTACCATGAGGTGTTGCTGTGAAAACCAAATCGCAGTTCTTTGCTATTTGAGAGAGATCCAGAGGAATGAATTTTAGTTGTGTTATGCCTCTGAGGTTCGGGTGAATTGTGAAAACGAATTCTCCAGCGTCTTTTCTTGAAGTAACCGCGGTGACTTCTACTTCTGGATGGAAAAGCAGGAGACGCAGAAGCTCTCCGCCAACGTAGCCTGAACCGCCAACAATTCCAACTCTCATTCGTTTCAAACCTTCCATCATTAAGATTCTATGAGACTCTGTGCGCAATGAAGCAGAGGTTCTGCTATATTAATTCCACCGATCAATCTTGTTTGCTCCCAAAATTCTGGACAGGAATTCGCTTCGTGAAACAGCACGTTGTGCTTGTTTCTTTCGATACTTTCCTGAATTACTCCTCTAATGCTCTCGTAAGCTTCAGTATTCTTGTAGTTTTGAAATGCTTGTTCCAACTTTCTGTTCCAACCTGTGAAGTTTGTTTTTTTGGTCTCGTCAGCCTTAACCTTTTTTATTGCATTAAATTGGGGTTCGATTTTCTCGAATTCCAATTTAAGCTGTTTATCATCAACTGTCTTGTCTTTGCCAACGTTAACCATCGCATCCAGCGCAATAACCCATGCTTTGCTGTTTTCTCCAAGGATTTCACCGCATTTTACGGCAATGTCTCTAACGTTTTGGGGTAGATTGACGCCGAAAACCATGTTGCCCAGAGCAGCGTTTGTTCTGAAGTCTTTGAACGAGGTTCTCGCCATTGCTGTGGGGTAACAGTTGGGTGACTTTCCGTTTTCTTTTGCGACGATTATTCTTAAGTCATAGAACCATTTTTGAACAAGCTCTTGCGCGAGAACGCCTAATGGATTTATTATTGATGGTTTGACTTCCCGCAAAATCGTTAGAAGGTCTTCTTTTCCTTCAGCGAGTTTGACACCGGTTCCATGAGTGCCTGCGTCAGGTTTAACAACAACATCTCCATTGCCGAGTTCTTGTTGTATCAAACTGGCAATGTCTTTTTCATTGTGAATTTCCTCTGCGTTCTTCGTGGTCTCAAGTGTGTCGCACGGAATGTAGACTGTCTTTGGAATTTTTATGCCGTTTTTCCAGAAAAGAAGCAGTGTTCGCAATTTGCTGTAGCATAGAAATTCTAGGTGGGATGAGTTTATTACGCGTTTGCCGAATGCTTCTAGAACGCTTGATGCAAAGAGTCTGCGGTTTTTGCTTTGCGCTCTGTTCAACACCACGCTGACGTCTTTGGTGATCTTTGAATAGTTTTTTCCAATGCTTTTTAGGCTGTGGTCTCTTTCATTTATGGTGACAGAAACTTTACGGAAGGGAATGTAAGCCAGGTCTATTCCGAGTTTTTCTGCGGTTAGTTTTATTCCCATTTCGTCGGTTTCAGAGCGTTCGTACACTATGGCTATGCTCATGTTTGCTTGTTACATCCTGCCGCAATGAGATTACTCGCCCCAATCTTCTCCTTCGATTACTAATTCCTTGAGTGCTAAATGATTGCCCTCGATCTGTGATACTTCAAGTTCAAGTCCGCACTCTGGACAGCTGAGGATCTCGCCTTTCTCGATATCTTCGGAGACTTGGAGATCAGCAGCGCAATCGGGACATTTTGCTGTTTTCATTTATTCACCTCCATGTTCATCGTGCTTCATTAGGCTTTTCATGGTTTGAGGCGTGTTAGTTCAAAGCAAACCTTATATACTTTTTGGTCATCATAATAACAAAAACAGTTCAAAGTGACCCAAAATGGTCAATTCAACATCTAAAACCTCCATATCAAAAACAGTGCAAGCCCTCATAGACAATGATCTCTCGCTACAAGACGCGTTGCAGAAGGATTATGGCAACTACAGTGCAATAGCTCGGTTGTTAAGACCGAAAGTGCAAGACATTCTGGGAAAAGATGTCAAACTTGAAAGCTTAATAACAGCGGTTAAACGCACCAGGGTAAACTACAAGCTGCTGCGGGGAAACATAACAAAAGTCGTTGCGAAAAGTGTCATAAACATCCGAACCGACGTGGCGAAAATCTCTGTCGAGAAAACCAAGAGAAACTTGGAGAAAATCAGACAAACTTTAGGCAGCTTTTCAGAAGAGTTTTTCCACGTGATTGAAGGCATATCTGCAATCACGTTGGTGTTCGATCAAGAATTGTTTAATGATATTGTTTCGATGTTTCGGGAAAAGGAAGTGTTGGATAAACGAGAGAATTTGGCAGCGGTTATTATTTGTAGCCCGATTGAAATGGTGACTACGCCTGAATGTGTATTAGCCTTTTACAACGCTGTTTCAAGGAGGCATATTAACATAGAAGAAACCATGAGTTGTTTTACAGACACTATTATAGTCTTAAGCGTGGAAGATGTTAGCAAAGCCTTGGCTGCCTTGACGGACTTGATTTCAGAAGCCAGAAAACAGTTGATGGTGACGAAAACAGCGACGCGCCAAAGTGCCAGTCCAGCCTCATTTCGAGAGAGAGTCGCATAAGAGTCTATGAGAAACTATCACGTAAAAGATTCAAAGAAAACCAAAAAGTATTCGCCTTTTTCTGAAATCCGCACACGTAGACCACAGCAATATATTCGTGTTCGCGGCATGTGCATGAAACTTTCCTACTCATTCAGTTCACGTCACTTTTGCTTTTGTAAGTAGTTGCGAAAGTCAGTCTCTGCATAAATGAATTAACGCTTTAGAAAAATGAGAGTTTCTTCAGTAATACGCTTGACATTGACTTAGGCTGGGAAGACCAGAGTCTTAAAGTGGCTAAAACATTGGTATTCTTTTGCAATTGGCAACTTGTTGCCTAGAGGGATTTTCCGCAAAGTTTAATTATAAGCAGCTACTGTATAAAATAATGAGAGGGATGAGAATGGAAATTTTGAAAGGAAATGCTAGAGCACCCGTATTTGCTATCATGATTCTTTTGTTGATCTCTGTATTTGCTGCTCTCTTTCCGGCAACGGTTACAGCTGTAGAAGAGCCACCTAGGGACCAAACTCTTGTTATATTGTCATGTATTGGAGATGAAGTTGACGCCCATAATGCTTTGATGAGCTACCCTGCCTATTTTACGAGCTTAATGTATCCCTCGCTGTACTTGTACTCTCCCTATTCGGATGAGTGGATACCTTACCTTGCCGAAAGCTGTTCATGGCTCGACAAAATCACGTTGATGGTTACAATTAGGGATGAGGCGAAATGGTGGGACGGCACACCCATAACCGCTGAGGATGTCAAGTACTCTTTGGAACTAGGCAAGAAATATAACGTGCCAATGTATACTCCTCATTGGATCTATTTAGAAGATGTTACAGTCGTAAGTGATAAGGTCGTAGTATTCTATCTCAACCAGTCAACGTTAAACTATTTCCAAGCGTTAGACATGCTTTGGCAACCTTTGATACTGCCGAAAGCAAGATGGCAGAATCTAGAAGCTCAATATGGTGCTGCGCTCACAACTGATTTCGAGGATGACGACCCAGAGAATATAGTTGGAGGCGGTCCGTACAGGTTAATGGATTTGTCTTTAACTGACAAAAGTTATTACCAGAGGGTGGATGACTGGTGGGGCACAGACATATTCGGCTTACCTAACCCCAAGTACCTAGCTACTAAAATCTGTAGGAACACTTCAGCCTCAAATGAAGACTTGTATGCTGGAGTAATTGATGTATCCACGCATATGATACCGGAGATTTGGACGAGGTTCCCAACGGGGGTACGAACTTACTATCCGGATCCACCTTACTTTGTGTCTCAATGGCCACTCGTTCTTTACATTAATTACCTTAAGGCGCCATTGGACAACCCAATTATACGAAGAGCAATAGCTCACGCATCACCAACAGCAGACATGGTAAGTATGTACTACTACAACTCTAGTGTTCCAACTGCTGCAGTGCCTATCATTCACACTGGTCCAGCTGCCAAATACATCAATCAAACTCTAGTAGACCAATATGGGTGGACGTATAACATTACTAAGGCTGAGGAAATTCTAGATGATGCTAACATAACGGACGTTGATGACGACGGCTTCAGAGAGATGCCAGATGGAACTGAACTGAGCGGCTTCACAATACAGGTTCCTGACTTCGGGCCAGAATGGGTTGGGAGCTGCGAACTTATCGCACAAAACCTGAATCAGATAGGCATAGGCGTCACGCCAGAGTACCCCGACTTTCAACTTTGGGAGAACCGCATAGTCAACGGAGAACTGGACCTCTTCATCGGCTGGTCCGGGGCGTTTCCGGGGTCTTATCATCCGTGGAATGCTTTCAGTTTTAGCATGGATAATAGGCAGAGTTTTCCATTAGGTAATTTGATGAATTACCCTGATAGTGGCGCTGGTCTTGTTGGCAGTGCGGTTGCCAAACCTCTGATCGACGCCATTCCAAAAGAGGCTAATGCTACAAAGATCGCTAGCATGTACAGCCAGCTCCAAGAGATTTGGCTTAAGGACGTAGTCGCCATACCATTATATTATACCGCTGGATGGTACGAGTATCAAACCGTTAACTGGGTTGGCTTTCCATCCGCAGATTATCCATGGCTCTGCGACCTGTATATCAGCACACCCGGCACCTCTGGTTGGCCGTCTCAGCTGCCGATGCTCTTTACCGTTGTCCCCGCAGGTCAAACGCCAACTGTCCCAACATGGGTTAACAATATGAAGTTCAGCACAGATCAAATGCACGGAAATCTAGAAGCAGACCCCAAGACGACCGACTTGAACACTGACGGAGCAGTTGACATAGTAGACATGACAGTTGCCGCCTTAGCCTTCGGCTCAGTGATAGGCGACCCGAAATATGATGTACGTGCAGACATTGATGACAACGGTGTAATTGACATTGTCGACTTGGCAAAAATAGCAAAAGACTTCACAGGCTAAAACCAAGCGAAAACATCTTTTTCCCTTTTTTAACAAGCATCATGAAGTCATGCCCTATTTCCGGCTTTTAAACTAACATAGCTAAAACCTGGCTCGTTTTGTCAGTACCCCATGCTGAGAAGATTGGAATCTTCAGTGGCTGAAATGCTGTTGTTCTTTTTAAATGGGCAACTCTAATTGTGTAGAACTATTTTTCGTAAAGCATAATTAGAACTAGCCATATATGAGACAGTGAGGGAGATGGGGAACCTAGTTCTGCAGTATTATAAGTTTTCTCAAGAAGGGAAGTCTGCCCTTGCTGAAAGTGAAAATCCACGAAAGCGAAGGAGAGTAGAATAAGACGATGAAAGACACTCTTGATTTTCCTTTCAGTCCATTTGCGATGTTTATGCTGTTTTTGCTTGTAATGTCAAATGTCGTTGCGACTTACTCACAAGCCTATGAAATTGAGATTCCGAGGAATAAGACCCTGTGGGTATATGGATACTTGCAATATCTATCCAGTTTCAATCCACTGCTTATGGATGGCGATCATCAAGGTTGGGATACGTATATCATGTATGAACCAATGTTCGGGACTAATGCGGCGAATGGTGAACTCATCAACTGGTTAGGTGAAGACATAAGATGGGCCAACAGCACCACTATAGAGGTGGTCCTTCGCGATGGCATCTACTGGGTGAAAATGACACCTTCTGGTCCCGTGTACGAAAGGCCAATAACATCTGAGGATGCCCAATACAGTTATCTCCTTTATGGAGCGTTCGACGAATCTCCCGACTTCTGCGATTACATGGCTAGCTTTAGAGATAGAGTGGGATCAATTAGCAACTTTGAGATAGTCAACGACCGAGTATTCAGGGTACACATAAAACCTGAATATGCAAACAGTTCAGTCGTGTGGCGTAGTCTAACTCGGTCATTCCTAATACTGCCCAAACATGTTTGGACAGAGATTGTAGCGAACTTTTCTAACGTGCTGTTGTTTAAGAACGATTGGATGGAACCGGCAATGCCAACCGAGTGGAAGGTCGCCTCAGGAATGTACTTGCCCTATTATTACAGAAACGGTGTCCCGTCGCATACGATCATAAAGCGAAACGAGAACTGGTGGGGCATAAATGTTTTTGGCAAAGAACCTGCACCAGAGTACATTGGCTTCATAACCGATTATGGTTCCATGCTTCCGTGGGAATGTTTAGAAATGGGAGAGCTTGACTGGTGCAGGCTCTTCATTCCATGGTTAGACGAGACGATGGAGAAAAATCCTAACATACACACTTACCTCTCTAATCAACCCTACTTCGCAGATGACAAAGCGAAGTTGATGGTGCCGAACCATCGCAAATGGCCGATTGGTCAGCCTTGGCTTAACAAGGCTATAACCTCCGTGCTAAATTATACTACTTTCAGCGAATTGGCTTTGTGCGGCTTTTTGAAGGCGCCTAGTCCTTTATTGATACCTGCAGACGACGCAGTTGCTCGAGAACTTCTTAACATAACTATCGAGGAAAAATATCGCGTACCCTGCGACCCAACAGGAGCATATGGGAAAGCGCTTCTGGATCAATATTGCTTCGTCGGTCCAGATGGAAGATGGTACACAGATGACGGCCCAAGCCAAGACTATTTTGCATTATATCCAGATCATTTCACCATTGAGGACGCACTGCCTGACTATCCGGGCATAAACGTGCCGCTTGGCCCGTGGACTCTCTTAGACTGGGCTGGATGGACAGACGTTAACTCAATAGACTTAATCGCATGTTCCGCGATAACTAATGCGCTGAACGTAGATATTACGCCACTTTGGCGCATGTGGGAAGTGACAGATATTATGAACGAGAATACCTATGACTTCGTGCATTATGTTATGAATAAGGGATTTAACAGCGATATGTATGAGCGTTACACAGAGCTGTTTACAGGACCCGCGGGAGCCTCGCGTCATTATGGTGACTATAGAAATGTACAACTCACAGCTTTGATAAGCAGTCTTGAAACCGCTCCTGCTGGTTCGGCGGAACAGCAAAACATTGCTAACCAAATTCAAGAGATTGTTGGAAGCAATTTGCCCATAATCCCGATGGCAGGAAACCCAGAATGGTACATCTACTACGACAAATACTGGGTCGGCTGGCCTAATCAAAACAACCCGTTACTACCATGTAGTGCATATGCCTCCAGTGCGCAAGATGCCAATTTACACGCACTTCTCCTAGGCCTTCGCATTAGGACACCCGACTTGAACGGTGACGGAGTAGTTGACATACTTGACATAACTCTTGCCGCAACAGCTTTTGGTGCAGTGCCGAGGGATGATAGATGGAATTCAATCGCAGATGTCAATGGCGACCGTGTAATCGACATCGTTGACTTGACTACAATCGCAATTCATTTCGGCGAGACCTTCCAATACTAGCAAAGATAAGCATTTGAAAGCATCTTTTACCTCTTTTCATTCATGCGCAACAATCCTCTATCTGAACGTCTCTTGAATCGGCGACTTCCACAAGCATATGCACTTTCTACTTCATCCTGAAAAAGACATGGAACCTAAGCCTTGCGAAGTCATGACCTATTCTGGTTTTTTTGGCTATTTTTGTTCCTTTTTGTCCAGTTTTCAATTATTTTGACCGAATAGTATATAAGAGATTTCTTAAACTAACATGGCTAAACTGGGGTAAGAAATGAAAGAAACTATCGTACTAGCCTACTCAGGTGGACTAGACACATCCATACTAGTAAAATGGCTTCAGCAAAAATACAATGCTGACATAATAACCGTAACTCTAAATGCCGGACGCCAAAAAGACTTAAAAATCTTTGAAGAAAAAGCCAAAAAGCTTGGAGCCAAAAAACATTATTCGATAGATGGCAGAAAGGAATTCGTCACAGAATATGTTTTTCCAGCTATAAAGGCAAATGCTCTCTACGAGGGAAAATACCCGCTAAGCAGCGCCCTAACTAGACCACTAATCGTAAAGAAAATGGTTGAAATCGCCAACAAAGAAGGAGCAACAGCATTAGCACACGGTTGCACGGGAAAGGGCAATGACCAAGTTCGTTTCGACGTAACCATAAGATCGCTTGCTCCACACCTCAAAATAATCGCTCCAGTTCGAGAGTGGGGAATGACAAGAGTCCAAGAAATTGAATATGCCAAGAAAAACGGAATCCCAATACCTCACCTCTCAGACCCGTACAGCATAGATGAGAACCTATGGGGCAAAGCAATTGAATGCGGGCCCTTAGAGAATCCTCAAAACGAACCCTTAGAAGAGATTTTTGAATGGACAACATCCCCTGAAAAAGCCCCCGACAAACCTGAATACGTTACAATCACTTTCAAAGACGGAGTCCCAACCGCGCTGAATGGAAAAAGCTTAGAACCCGTAACGCTGATTGAGACACTGAACGATATTGCCGGAAAGAACGGTGTTGGACGCATCGACCACATAGAAGACCGCCTTGTCGGCATCAAATCAAGAGAAGTCTACGAATGCCCAGCAGCCACAGTTATCCTAGAAGCTCATAAAGACCTAGAAAAAATGGTTCTAACCCGCCATGAGGTTCTGTTCAAACAGCAAATCGATGCTGAATGGACTTTTCTAGTTTACACGGGCTTATGGATGGATCCGTTAAGAGAGGATCTTGAAGCCTTCATCAATAAGACACAGGAGCGCGTAAACGGCGAAGTTAAAGTCAAGCTGTACAAGGGAGGACTGCGAGTCGTCGGACGCTCTTCACCAATGTCCATTTACGACGCCAAAATAGCAACATATGACACGAACACAACTTTCAATCAGTCCAGTTCTGAAGGCTTCATCGAACTATGGGGACTCCAAACCCAAATAGCTAACGCTTTGAAGAACAAAGCGAAAAAAACCCAAAAAGCCGAGGAGAGATAAAACGTCTAAAATCTTGCAAGGAGGAAGACTGCAATCCACAAGAAAAGACGTGATAGACTTTACCTCCTCAATAAAAAACGATAAACGACTGCTAAAAGCAGTGGTCAAAATCAACCAAGCTCACGTTGCCATGATGGTGGAACAAAAAATCATCACATGGCAGGACGGAGCTAAACTCCTCCAAGCTCTAAGCCAACTTTCAAACATGGAATTGAAGCCCTCGGTTGAAGATGTTCACGCGGCTGTTGAAGAAGGGGTCATTGAAAGAGTCGGTGCGGAAATCGGCGGAAACCTGCACATTGCCAAAAGTAGAAACGATCAGGTTTCAACAGCGCTCAGAATGGAACTGCGAGAAATTCTCATTTGCTTAGCGTCTTCTGTGGTGGGACTGCAAGAGGCTTTGGCGGAACTGGCTGAAAAGCATGTGGAAACCGTTTTTCCAGGATACACTCATCTGCAACCTGCCCAACCGGTAACTTTCGCGCATTACCTTCTGTCATACGTGGATGTTCTTGAGCGGGACAAACAACGATTAGAGGAAATCCAGAAACGGGTTAACTTGTGCCCGATGGGTGCAGGAGCACTGGCTACAACAAGTTTTCCGATAAACCGCGAGAGAGTTGCTGAACTGCTGGGTTTCAGCGAAGTCCTAGAAAATTCTATTGACGCCGTGGGTAGCCGAGACTTTATACTGGAAACTATGGCAGACCTCACGATAATTGCTGTGAACATTAGTCGTTTGGCTGAGGACTTAATTGTTTGGAGTTCCGCAGACTTTAGCCTAATCGAGCTTCCAGACAGTTTCTCCTCAACAAGCAGCATAATGCCTCAGAAAAAGAACCCAGATATCCTTGAGGTTATTCGTGCAAGAGCAAGCCACGTAATCGGCAACTTCGTCACCTCAGCATCCACAATGAAGGCGATGCCATCCGGCTACAACTTGGACTTCCAAGAAATTACTCCGCGCCTCTGGGAATCCACAGAAACCATTCAAGGCTGCTTAGAGATGCTTTCCAAACTCATTCCAAACTTGAAAGTGCTCAACAAGGCTTTCAGCAAGACACTTCTAAGCTTCACAACAGCGACGGAACTGGCTAACATGCTTGTTCGAAAGTATACGGTTCCATTCAGAACAGCACACAAGATAGTCGGCTCGCTCGTCAGAGCCTTAACAGACGCTAAACTAACCCTTTCAGATGCAACGCCGGGACTGCTGGAAAAAGTCGCCAAAGATTCTGCAGGTCTCAAGTTAAAGGTCAATGCAGAAGACTTGAGTGAATCTGCAGACCTCTCAAAACTTGTTGAAGCCTACAAGGTGAGAGGCGGTCCATCTCCAGTTGAGGTTAAGAGAATGCTCAGCATCCGGAAACAGTGGGTACGTCTGTCAAAATCCAATTTGTTTAAGAAAAAACTCCAGTTGGATGAGGCTGAAGATAAGCTGCAGTCTGTAGTCAAGTCTTATTCATCCTCAAACAAGCAGGTTATCGCAAAATTTAAAAATTCAAAAGTGAAGGTAGGATAGGGCTTTGAAGTCTCAATTAAGCTCCACAAAATGCGGAAAAGCGGTACTAGTCCTAGAAGACGGCTCTTACTTCATCGGTAAGGGTTTTGGAGCAGCAAACAAGGTTTCAGGCGAAACTGTATTCTCAACTTCTATGGTCGGCTATCCAGAAGCGCTGACAGACCCCTCTTACAAAGGGCAGATTCTAGCCTTAACCTATCCTCTTGTTGGAAACTACGGCGTTCCACCCTACAGCCCTTCTGAATCAGGCATCCCACTATATTTCGAGTCTGACAGCATCAAAGTAACAGGTCTCATCATCCATGAACTATGCACACAGCCCTTCCACTGGGCATCCACAAAAACCCTAGACGAATGGCTAAAAAGCGAAAACGTTCCAGGCATTTGCGGAATTGATACTCGAAGACTCACAAAGAAGCTTAGAACAAAAGGCGTCATGCTTGGAACCTTACAAGTCTGCGAAGAAAATGAAGAACCAAACATTGAAAAGCTTTTGGAAGAAGTTAAAACGGTTCCAGATCCAAACCTGAGAGACTTGGTTGGAGAGGTGGCAGTCAAAGAGCCAATTCACTACAATGTTGGCGGAAACCGCTTAGCTGTTCTAATCGACTGCGGCGCCAAATACAATATTGTGCGGAACTTGCTGAAACGCGGAATCAACGTAGTAAGAGTGCCATATGATTTTTCAGCAAAAGAAATCTTGGAATATCATCCAACAGGTGTGGTAATAAGCAACGGTCCTGGCGACCCGAAAAAATGCGCGAAAACCATAGAATGCGTCCGAGAGCTAATCGCAGAAAATGTTGGCATGATGGGCATATGTTTAGGGACGCAAGTGTTAGCCTTAGCCGTCGGCGGCGACACTTTTAAACTGAAGTATGGTCACCGTTCTCAAAATCAACCCGCTCTTGACTTGAAGACGGGCAGATGTTACATTACTACGCAGAATCATGGATACTCCGTAAGTCCAGATTCTTTGAAAGAAACCAGTTTAGAAGTTTGGTTCTTGAACGCCAATGACAAAACAATTGAAGGCGTAAAACATCGAGATAAACCAGTTTTCGCTGTTCAGTGGCATCCAGAAGCTTCGCCGGGTCCATACGACACAGAGTTTCTTTTCGATGAGTTTTTGAAGATAATGAGGTGATGAGAATGCCGAAGTTTGAGTGGGTACACAAGGTTCTGGTGCTCGGCAGCGGAGCTATAAAGATTGGAGAAGCTGCAGAATTCGACTATTCTGGAAGCCAATGCCTCAAAGCCCTTAGAGAAGAAGGCATAGAAACCGTTCTCATCAATCCCAACATAGCGACAATTCAGACTGATCCCCGTTTGGCAGGAAAAGTGTACCTTTTACCTGTCACTCCTGAATATGTTGAGAGAGTTATTGAAAAGGAAAAGCCTGATGGGATTCTTTTAGGATTCGGAGGGCAAACAGCTCTAAACTGCGGAGTGCAGCTTGCCAAAAGAGGTATTCTTGAAAAATACAATGTTAAAGTTTTGGGGACACCGATACAAGCGATAGAAGATACTGAAGATCGGGAGCTTTTCAGACAGGCGATGATTCGTGCGGATGTTCCAATACTGAGAAGCAAATCCGCAACCTCTGTCCACGAATCCATCCATGTGGCAAAGGAAATAGGTTATCCAGTAATCATTCGAGTGGCGTACACGCTTGGCGGCAGAGGATCCGGCGTAGCGCATAACGAGGATGAACTGGTAGAGATAGTCAATCGTGCTTTTGCTCAAAGCATGATTTCCCAAGTGCTCATTGAAGAGTATGTGGGGCACTGGAAAGAAATTGAGTACGAAGTAATGCGAGACTATAACAATAATTGCCTAACAGTCTGCAACATGGAAAACTTTGATCCAATGGGCGTTCACACGGGCGACTCAATCGTCATAGCCCCCTCACAAACGCTCTCAAACAGAGAATACCACCTGATCCGTTCAGCCTCGATAAAAGTCATACAAAGTTTAGGCATAGTCGGCGAGTGCAACATTCAATGGGCTCTGCATACAAACTCGGAAGACTTCCGCGCCATAGAGGTTAATGCGCGAATGTCGAGAAGCTCAGCGCTTGCCAGCAAAGTGACTGGCTACCCGCTGGCGTACATAGCCGCCAAACTGTCTATTGGTTATACGCTTCCTGAACTAATCAACAAAGTCACAGAAGTCACAACTGCCTGTTTTGAACCAGCTCTTGACTATGTTGTAGTAAAGTTTCCAAGATGGGATTTGCAGAAATTCAGAAACGTAGACCGCCACATCGGACCGCAAATGAAGTCTGTTGGCGAAGTCATGGCGATTGGAAGATGCTTAGAAGAGGCGTTACAGAAGTCGGTTCGAATGCTAGACATTGGCAAAGCAGGATTGGTCTGCAATCCAGAAGATGACGAATACGAACCAGCTGAAATGATAAAGGATGTCTTGGCGAATCCCACGGATGAAAGACTTTTCAAAGTCATCAAAGCCATAAAAACGGGCATTCCAATCGAGGAGATTTACAAACTAAGCGGCATCGACCCTTTCTTCCTGCATAAAATTGAAAACGTCATTAACATGGAGAAGAAACTACACTCCGTAAATTTGGAAGATGCAGGTACTTTAGAAACGATTAGAGAGGCTAAGCGTCTCGGATTTTCAGACGAGCAAATTGCAGTCTGTCTCAAAACAGATGAAATGACTGTGCGAAAACTGAGAAAAGAAGCAGGCATAATTCCTGTGGTAAAGCAAATAGACACTCTGGCTGCAGAATGGCCAGCTAAAACAAATTATCTCTACCTAACATATGGCGGAGACGAGAATGACATAGATTTCGCCTCGGATAAGAGCAAGGTTGTGGTTCTTGGAGCAGGCGTTTTCAGAATAGGGTCAAGCGTTGAATTCGACTGGTGCGGGGTCAACACTGTTTGGGCGCTGAAAAAGAACGGCATCCAAGAAGCCATAATGATCAACTACAACCCCGAAACAGTTTCAACGGATTATGACATGTCTGATAAACTCTATTTTGAAGAGTTGACCTTGGAACGGATTTTGGACATTTACGAGAAGGAAAACCCGTTTGGCGTTGTGGCAAGTGTTGGAGGGCAGATTCCGAACAGCCTAGCATTGGATTTAGCCAATTTAGGCGTGAAATTGTTAGGCACTTCTGGAGAGAGCATAGATCAAGCCGAAGACCGTTCAAAGTTTAGCGCTCTTTTGGATCAGCTTGGAATTCCACAGCCTGAATGGAGTAAACTAACAACAACTGAAGATGCTAAAAAATTCGCTGAAAAAATCAGTTATCCAGTTTTGGTTCGCCCAAGCTATGTTCTTTCAGGATCTGCCATGAGAGTAGCCTACACCGAAGAAGAGTTGGAGAATTACCTTAAACTGGCAACCAAAGTTTCACGTGAGCATCCTGTTGTGATTTCAAAGTTTATAGAGGGAGCTAAGGAAGTTGAGGTTGACGGCGTATCCGACGGCGACAATGTGCTGATTGGAGCAGTTATGGAGCATGTTGAAAATGCAGGGGTTCACAGCGGAGACGCTACTATGAGTATTCCATCCCAAACATTGCCCATCAGCGTACTGACAATAATTGAAGACTACACGCAAAAAATCGTTAGAGCACTTAAAATCACGGGTCCATACAACATTCAATACCTTGTTAAGGACGGCGTTACTTACGTTATCGAATGCAACTTGCGGGCTTCAAGATCCATGCCTTACGTCAGCAAGACTCGCGGCGTTAACTTGATTGAACTCGCTACCATAGCGATGTTGGGTAAAAAATTCAGAGACGTTGGAATATCTGAACTTCCATCAATAACGCATGTTGGGGTAAAAGCTCCACAGTTTAGTTTTATGCGTTTGAGCGGGGCTGATCCTGTTCTAGGAGTTGAAATGCTTAGCACTGGCGAAGTGGCGTGTCTTGGAGAAAACTTTGCAGACGCCTTCTCAAATGCCTTGCAGTCAGCTGACTTCAAAATCCCGCCTAAAGAAGGCTCAGTCTTCATAACTGTTGGCGGCGAGGAATTGAAGAAGAGAATCATGCCTCTAGCCAAAGCGTTGAGAACGATGGGTTTCAGAATCTACGCTACAGAGCATACTGCAGAAGCGTTCCATAGTGCAGGAGTAAATAATCTAACGGTTTTGCACAAGGTTAGAGAGAAAGGCATGAGTCCAAACATTGTGGAATACTTGCAAGGCGGAAAAATAGATTTGGTTATTAACATTCCAATGACGAATCATTCTGTTAAGAAGCGTTCTGAAGTTTTGGAAGATGAGTACATTATCCGAAGATTAGCCGTCGAATACAATATTCCAGTCATTACAAACATTGAGTTGGCGTTGGCTCTCATCAAGGTCTTGAAGCAATGCACTAATGACGGCGGCACCGTCCGCTCATTAAACGAGTACATGGACAGCCTAAAATGGAAGTTCTGGTAAGAGCGGTACTCATGGAAAGCTTTTGAACTTCACTTCTTTCGCAGCGCCTTCCTCAACAATCTTTTGTTCAAGCTCTTTCAGTTTGCATTTGCACTTGGAAACGTCGGCGATGACAATCCATTCTGCGGATTCGCCTCTTTGCAAAGTTCTGGATTCGCTGGATAACAGGTCAACTCCTTGCTTTGCCAATGCGTCAGCCGCTTTTGCGAGGGCTCCGGGAACATCTGCAAAAGAGACACGTAGCTCAACTAGTTTTGCTTCTGGAGCCGCGAACGGTACAATTCGCACTTCTCTTTTATCTAAATCAGCTACTAGCATAACGTACATTCCTTCGTAAAGACCTAAGCTGTCGCGGATTGAGGACGGCATGGTTACTCTTCCTCGAGTATCTACTCTAACTACTTCCGACATGCTCATGCTTCTAAGCCTTCACCAATTTTTCTCAGTAACCTTTATATGTGAATGTGTTTATTATGGGTTTCAACCCACTAATTACCCACGGAGACGAAGA
>DATBWI010000046.1:0-7737 GCA_036514855.1 Bathyarchaeia archaeon
CTCACAATCCTTCTAGCAATCAAAACAAAAACCACACTAAAAAACAGAACCAACCACACAATAACAGTAGCGCTAAAGCCAACCCTAGGCATAGCAGCCAACAACTCCCCATTAGCACCTATCCCAAAACCCATAGAAAAAATCAAAACAACAATAGCCCCAAAAACAACTTTTCCCAAATCAACACGCTTCCGGTTCCGAAAAGCGAAACCCAACAAAACTCCCGCAACCAACGGAACAATAACATTCACCAAAGACGTAAAATCAACCACCGCCAGACACCAATCGCATAGATTAAAAAACTCAATATTTAAACCCTTACACAAGCGCTAAATCTGAAAAACCATAAGCACTTCAGAGATGCAGCATGTCACAAACCACATCCCAAGTTGCCAACGCACTCTACAAGTCCGGATGCCTAAAATTCGGCAACTTCAAAATCAAATCAGGAGCCACAAGCCCCTACTACATAGACCTCGCATGCTTACTCTCAACACCAAAAGAACTATGCCACATCACAGAAACATCAGCAAACAAAATAGAAGAGATTATGAAAACCGCCAAAATCGACAAGCTAGCCTCAATCGAACTGAAAGGCGCATTACTATTGCCCAGCATCGCCTGCCAATTAAACCTGCCCTGCACCATCGTGCGAAAAGAATCGAAAGCCTACGGCGTCACCGGAAGAATCGCCGGAGCACACATCACCAAAGGCGAAAACATACTCTTCTTCGACGACGTCGTCTCTGAAGGATTATCCAAGCTTGAAGGAATAAAGCCTCTACAAGAACTCGGAGCAGAAGTCAAGCATCTTATGGTTGTTGTAGACAGGGAACAGGGCGGCAGAGAAAACCTAGAAAAACTAGGCTACAAAGTGCATGCCCTAGCCAAAGTCTCCGAACTAGTAAAAAACCTTCTCCAGAATGGACACATTTCAAAACAGCAAGCAGACGCCGTATTAAGCTATGTTGGAAAGACTATTTAGCAGTTTTATCATCTTGAAATATCCCGAACAGGTTACCCTCACTGTCAAGGCAGTACGCTGTATAGCCAATGCCCGGAATAGGCATCTTCGCCGTCAACGCCTTCCCCCCAGCCTCAACAATCTTCCGCAAAAACTCGTCAACAGACGGAACATCAACAATAATCGTCGTAGTCCCCTTCTCCATACGCTCCATAATCGCCCCATCAATCCCCGGCTCCTTTTCAGTACCAGTCGTGACAAGCCAATAATTCATAGGCCCACCCCACGTCTCAATCTTCCACCCGAAAACCTTCCCATAAAACTCCACTGCTCTTTTAGGATCGTCTGCATTAATCTCGAAGTGAACAATTCTAGGCACTTCAACCACTCCTACAGGTAAGCTTCGCAAAGAAGCTAATTAACATTTTTCCCTTCGTGCTTTTTGTTCCAATTGCCTCCTCAATTCTAACTATGGAGCAAAGCAAACTTTAAATGCTAGAAAATCGACACAAGAAAGGTTTCAGAAGGAATGCTTGATGGAGAAAACTGAACAGGAAACACCCAGAACAGCACAAGAACCGTACTTCATATCGTTCTTGAACCGCATAGGCGGAGTATTCCTAGCTCCAGACTCCACATTCACCCAAATCGTCACCCAACGTATCAGTATCCTAGAACCGTTAATGCTCATAATTCTCCTAGTCGGAATAGAAGCCGCCCTAATAGCTTCATTCGCCTACAGAATCTTCTCCGCTTTTACAACCGCCTTCAGCTCCGTCACCGGAACAGCCCCCCTCGGATTCCTCGCCTTCATCCCATGGATCATGCTAACCATGATGATCGTATCAATCCTGATCTCCTGGCTAATCCTAGCAGGAATCGCACACATAAGCGCAAAATACGTTTTCAAAGGCAGCGGCTCCTACATAGGACTGCTAAAACTTTACGGCTACGCATTCATTCCCTACAGCCTAATGATCCTAAGCACAATCCTCATAGGAATAAGCTGGGTCACATGGCCCATCGCATTGTTCCTCAACATCATCATGACTTTCTGGATCATCATCCTAATGACAGCCGCAGTAAAACAGAATTATGGCGTTGACACGGGCAAAGCATTCATCTCATCCTTCATCGGACCCATGCTACTTTGGCTAATAATAGTAGGCATATTCTGGGCGTGGATATGGCTAATCACAAGCTCGTTCATGGGAGGCATGATGTAAATGACGATGGCAAGAACCGCAATAGGCGCAACCTTCCTCGCAGTCCTATTCTTCGGCGTAGTCTACGCAGTCGTCTCGCCCGTACTCCAGCCAATCACGTTTCCACAGTTTAATCTTCCATGGCTCACAGGCACAAAGGTCATAGACAAGTACAGCCTGATCAAAGGCGCAAATGTCTCCGATGTGATAACACGCGTCAACCTAAACGTCTACGTGAAAACAGGCGCAATAAACATGCTCTTCACAAACACATCTAACTTAGCCTGCGACATCATTTTTGAACGCAGCACAAACGCTTCTGAACTAGAAGCAAATTACACTGCAACAGGCGACGCATTACAAGTTAACCTCATCGGCGAAGCAGGAGGAATGAACCTCACACTAGGCAACAGTTACCAATACAACGGCACCTTCACCATAGGCATAGGAGGCGCAATGGTGGAACTCGGACAATACGCCAACGTCACCACGTTCACAGTCAATGTGAAATACGCGGGCGGCCTAGCTTTGAAAATAGACAATCAAGCCTCTTTCCAACAGATAGACACAAACGTGGACATTGGAGGCGTCCAGTTAACAGTTGACGCTGACAGCTTAAAGAACAGTGGAATAATCAACGCCAACGTGAACATCGGCGGATTCTCAATGACTGCAGACGTGAACACAAGCCAAATAGGAGTCAGCCTAAACGCTACAGTGGATATAGGCGGAATAGCCGTCAACCACGCAGACTTCACAGGACAAGTCTCCACAAGAAGCTGCTCAGTCAAAACAGTGGGATACGCCAGCGCCGCGAACAAGCTGGACATCAACGCTACAATAGGGCTTGGCGGAGCAGCACTGCAACAAATGTGGCCATTCCCATTCAGCTTTGGACAATAATCGCGCTAAAACCTAAAGCTGAGCGGTTACTTCAGCGACTGACACTTCGGACAAATGTAAGATGCTGTAGTTCCCGTTTTAATCTTCACTATCAGCGTATTACAGTTAGGACACGGTTTTCCAGTCTTGTAACCCACCAGAAACTCGTCTACGGTAAGTTTGCCATGCCGTCCATAGAAGTCTTTTTCGTAAGCCAACCCGCCTAAGCTTATTGCGTGGTTCAACACGCTTCGAATCGCATTATATAAGCCGTCTATTTCTTTTTCAGCCAGAGATGCAATGTTTCGGTCTGGATGTAGCCTAGCCTTGAACAGGGTGTCTTGTATGTAGACGTTTCCAATGCCCGCCAAGTTTTTCTGATCAAGCAAAAAACTCTTTATCCGTGACTTCTTGTTAGCTAATAAGCCTCTGAAATGTTCTAAAGTGAATTCTTCATCGGTTGGTGAGACTCCGAGTTGAGCGGTTAGTTTGTGTTTATCCAAGTCTTTCTCGCGAACTAGGTGTATGTAGCCGAACCATTGGAACTGTATAGTGAAACCTGTACCATCGGTGAAGGTTAGTTTGAACTGGTATTTTTCCGGAAGCTTCTGATTCTTAGCGAAATAGAGCACGTCCGCGTTCATTCCACGGTTGATGAGCAAATAGTATGCTGGGTCTAGTTTTGTGAATAGCCATTTTCCTTTGCTTGAAACATTGCTGACGGTTTTTCCTTTTGCTGTTTGCACGAATTCGGAAACGGGCATGTTCAGGTTTTTGGGTTGTTTGGCTTCGATGCTTGCGATGCGTTTTCCAGAGATTTCCTGATTCATTTGTCTGGCGATTACTGTTATTTCGGGCAGTTCTGGCATTGTCTTTCACAAAAACGCGTTATCATTTGATGTTTTCGTCGTAGCAGTAACCCGCATCCACTTTCTTCTTCATCTCTTCAGCCCACTTGTCAACGCCCATGGCTTTGATTTTCCGCGATCCTTCTTTTGCCCGTTCGAATCGTTGAACCTTTTCACACGTTTCCAAATCGGCGCATTCCGCACAGATCGTGTAGCCTTTCTGCTTGATGCACATTCGAATTACACAGGCTGGATCTCCGCCGCCTGCATTGCATGCTGGGCATTCGCCAAAGATTTTCACTAGACCGTCCATAACGTTTTCGAATTCTTTGTAGTGCTGGAAGGCGGGTTCCCATGCTGCTAAGTCAGCAGAGATTTTATCGAAGCCGTAAAAGTTTATGATTTTGCGGAGGTTTTCGACTGCCTGTTTTATTTTTCCTTGGTATATTCCGCATGCGCCGCAATACAAGCCGCAATATCCTATCAGGTTTTTGTTTTCAACCATTAGTGGACACCTTGACACTACTACCTTTTCCGAGTTGTTATTAAGTTTTGTTTGTATATGGCTAAGTGAAGTCTTATCCGCAAGAAAAGCGCAAACTGTTCCAAAGGGAGCAGATTCAAAAAATGCCTCTTCACAATCAGAACGCAAACGCAACTATTCAGAAGCAAGTTGTAGAAGCACTAATGAAGCCGGAAGCTTATGATGAAGACCCGGGAAAAATTGAGTTGGTGCAGACGCATATATCCTTCGTGTTTTTGACTAGGAATTTTGTTTACAAGGTGAAGAAGGCTGTGAACTTTGGATTTCTAGACTTTACGACTCTTGAGAAGAGGCGTTTCTTCTGTGAAAAAGAGTTGGAGCTTAACAGGCGTTTGTGTGGGGATATGTATGTTGAGGTTGTTAGCATTAACAGGTCGGATGGGATTAGGATAAAGGGTAGAGGGGAAACGGTTGAGTATGCTGTGAAGATGAAGCGGATGCCTGAGGAAAGGATGATGAGCAAACTTCTCGAAGAAGACAAGGTGGATAATAGGCTTATTGACAGGATAGCAAAGATCATAGCGGATTTTCATTCAAAAGCAGAAACTAATAAGCGAATAAGCGAGTTTGGTTCTTTGGCGGTAATAGAGACTAATTGGAAAGAAAATTTTGATCAGACTGAGGAGTTTGTTGGCAAAACAATATCCGCGCATGATTTCAAGCTGATCCGTGAAAGAATTTGGGATTTTATGAAGGGGAACGTGGTTCTTTTTGAGAAGAGGATTGCGGATGGTCGAGTTAGAGATTGTCATGGAGATATTCATTCGGGCAACATTTTTGTTACGGAGGGAATTTACATTTTTGATGCGATAGAGTTTAACGAGAGATTTAGGTATTCTGATGTTGCCGCTGATGTTGCTTTTTTAGCCATGGATTTGGATTTTAAAGAGAGAACTGATCTTTCTAGTTTTTTTGTTAGAAGATATGTGGAATATTCTGGAGATCAAGAGTTGATGAAGCTTCTTCCTTTCTATAAGTGCTATCGAGCTTATGTGCGGGGGAAAGTTGTTAGTTTCAGACTTAAAGACCCCTCTATAAATAGTAACGAAAAGAATGCGGCAATAAAAGAAGCAAAAGCATACTTCAAACTAGCCTCCAACTATACAACGATTAATTAGCAAATGTCTGCCGTCATCTTTCAGGAAACTTGTCCAGTATTTCGTAGTCGTATTTTTTAGCCAAAACATGGTGTTCGATTCGAACCCCTCCTTTACCCTTAACATAAATGGCTGGCTCAACCGTGAAAACCATGCCTTCCTCGATCTCATCTTCTGAATAAGGGGCTATTATTGGAAGTGAAAACCCACCTATAGGGTGTCCTGTCAACACGGTCTTCATATCAGGCCAAGTCTCGTAACCGCCTTTCTTCACAGTGTATCTGGCAATTTTATCGATTTGAGCAGCTGAAGCTGTTCCTTGGTCTTTGATGATTTCTAGTGATTTGTGAATTGCCTCTTGAACAACCTCAATCTCCCTTTTCCACTCCTCTCTGCTGCCTGTCGTGAAGCTTCTGCACACGCATCCACCATAGCCATCTAGAACCGGGCCTATGTCAACGACAACAACGTCTCCTTCATTGATTTCCTTAAAGGATGTCCATCCGTGGGGAAAAGCTGCGCGGTAGCCAGAAGCAACTAGAGTCGGAAACCAGCACTCTGTGGCACCAAACTTTTTAACGACATGATCAACCTCAGCTGCCACCTCATACTCTCGCCGACCAGCTTCAACTGCGTTGTCAGCGGCTTCCAAGCCTTTATCGCATATTGAAGAAAGCTTTCGAATTGCTTCAATTTCTTCAGGGAATGGTTTCTTAAGACATCGCCGCAGAATATTCTCGCTTGCGTCGATTATTTCGTAATCTAGCTCTTGAAGCGCCTTAACTGCTTCAAACTTGGCATTCGAAGGAACAACGGCTACCTTTATTTTTTCACGTTTTGTCTTCTTCTGGAGCAGATGTCCAACTGAATCTTTCAGTTTTCTTGTGTCATCAATTTCGACAATTTCGAGTTCACTCTCACTTTCAGCGTGATCTTTTTCGATGGAATGAGCTATTATGATAGGCTCCCTATCTGGAAACAAGACCAGCGCGGTGAAAGCGATAGTGTTAGCGAATTTTCCGCCATATCTGTCAGCGTCAAAAAAAATCATCGCGTCTACAGCATTTTCTTGCAACGCAGTTTTGGCAAGTGTAATTCTTTTCTTTGAAACACCCAATTTATCAAACGAAAGATTCATGGACACTTTCCCCACAGCGAAAAGCTCATTCAAGCTTAAATTGGTCTGCTACGTATTTAGGGATTTTCACTGTTCCCATGATTATCGGTTTTTGGTGGCAATCGCTTCCTCCAGTCATGATTAGTCCATGTTTTTTTGCAAACTTTATGTAATGATTTGTTGTTTGGGCGTCGTTTCTGGAATGCCAACACTCTACGCCGTCAATATATTCTAGCATCGATTCTTCTATTATCTCCTTCTGCTCAGGCAATGACTTAGTTAGCGTTACAAGCGAGGTCCCGTGAGAATCGTTCGGATGAGCCAAAACTATCTTCCCCCCAGCATCCCTCACCAGCCTCGACGCCTCTTCAATGTAAAGCGGATACTTCGGAACATCACACTTAACAAGATACTTATCAAACGCTTCCTGCCTAGTTCTAACAATTCCCTTCCTCACCAAATAATCTGCAATATGAGGTCTTCCAAACACTCCGTCAACAGAAGCCTGAATCGCCTCAAAATCATTCTTCGCTAGCTTCCTAATTCCTTCCTTTTCAAACTCGGCATTAAGATTAGCCAGAATCTTTGCTGCTCTTTCTTCTCGGTATTCCGCTATTTGCTGAAGCTTAGCCTTTAACACCTTGTTGTTTACGTCAAATTGGTAGCCCAAGAAATCAAGCGATATCGGTTTGCCCTGGTGATATTTTGGGTGTGAGAAAGTTACATTCAATTCAACGCCAGAAATGTAGCGAATTCCAGCCTTCCCAGCTAAAATCATGGCTTCTTTTTGGCAGCCGATCGAATCGTGATCGGTAATCGACATCAACCCAATATTCCTAGTCTTGGCTTCCTTAACAATTTCTTCAACGATCAAAGCGCCGTCAGAACACGTTTTCGAGTGAATATGCAAATCGATTATCATAGTGAAACGATGCTCGCTTACCTTTTTTCCACGCCGATTATGCGCCAATCTTCAGGAGCATCATTCTCCGTATCCACAGTCAAATGCACTATCTTAAGTCGCGGATACTTCTTTTTCAAATCATTCAAATCCACAGCCTCAAACTTACGCTTGTTATT
>DATBWI010000047.1:0-36514 GCA_036514855.1 Bathyarchaeia archaeon
GAGGGCTACGGCATATACTTGGCGATAATGAAGACACTAAGCCGAAAAATGTCCATGAAAAACTTGGTTTATATTTACGGCATTTTCTTCATCGCAGCCATCATGGAAGTAGGCTTCATAAATCTTCTAATATGGATTTGGAAAGGATAAAACCTACGCAATCTCAGTTTTCTCAAGCCTTTCTTTGACATCCTTCACCAGCTTTTTCAACCCGCGACTTAGAGCTACTGGATAGCGGGGTGCACCCTTTAGTTTCTTATATTTCTCCGGAAGATGCGAGATGTTCTCCAGTGCATTCTCTCTTATCTCTTCAAGCGATGGAAGATTATAGGCTATCTTCCCCTTATCCATCACTTTGATGAGCAATGGTTCTCCACCAATTTTCTCTCTGTCCAAGCCAATAACATCTCGTACAAAATGGCTATTTTTATCTTTAAACCGGAAAACCTGTTTTCTCCCCGGAAGCGTAACTTTCCCCTGACTCAACTTCATAATCGGAGAAAACTCGCCCTTCTCATTCATTTTTTCGCACAACTTGTAAATCACATCCACATACGGTCTATCCTCAGACGTCCCCATCCTAGTTCCGACGCCAAAAGCATCTATTTTGGCACCCTTCTTTAGCAGTTCCTCAATCTTGTACTCATCCAAGTCTCCGCTCGCAAAAATTCTAACATATTCCAAACCATTATCATCCAGAATGCTTCGGACTTTCTTGCTTATCTCGACCAAGTCGCCGCTGTCCAACCTCACCGCGCCTAATTTGAACCCTTTTTCCTCCAACTCTTTAGCAACTGCAACAGCTTTCTCGGCGCCTTTTATGTTGTCATACGTGTCGATAAGGAGAGTTGGCTTGTCTGGAAAAGTCTTGGCGAAGGCTCTAAACGAATCAGTTTCGTTTTCGAACAGCATGACGAAAGAGTGAGCCATCGTTCCAAAGACAGGTATGCCATACCGCATTCCAGCAAGAACGTTTGAAGTGCCATCACAGCCAGCTATGTAGCTGCTCCTCGCAACTTTCATTCCCGCATCAGTCCCATGCTCCCTTCTTAAACCGAACTCGATAATCGGCTTACCCATCGCCACATTCACAACCCTCGAAGCCTTCGTAGCAATTGTCGTTTGCAAGTTGACCGCGTTAAGGACGAAAGTCTCAATCAACTGAGCCTCTATTATCGGCGCAGTAACCCGTATCATAGGCTCGTTCGGAAAAACCATAGTTCCTTCAGGAACAGCCCAGACTTCCCCAGTGAATTTGAAAGTTTTTAGATAATCAAGGAAATCATCTTTGAACCCGCGACTCCTTAGAAACTCAACGTGTTCCTGATTAAACCGTATTCTTTCAAGGAAAAGCAATACTTGCTCCAGACCCGCAAACAAGAAGTAAGATCTGTTCGGAGGCATCCTCCTTACAAACAAGTCAAAGGTTGCTGGCTCAAATTTTCCATTGTCGAAGTAGCTTGCGCACATGGTTAACTCGTACAAGTCCGTGACCATGCCCATGTCGTCTTCATTAACGAAGTCTAAGGAAAAGCTCATGGACTTATAGTTGACAGCGAGAAATTATATCCCTTTCTGCTTGGCAGGATTACATAGTGTTCTAATGCATAGTCTTAAATAATTTTCAGGGACTGATTCATTAAATAGTGACACCCCATGTTTTCCTACGCTGTAAAAAGAGTCATTCGCAGCTCAGGACTTTTCGCTGCACTACTCTTAGGGGTTGTTCTGGCGTCCACATTCTTTGCAGGCATTAACATAGGAGCAGACACCACTGCAAAGGCAACTCTGAACCAACAGTTAAGCCAAGTGCTTGCAGACGTTATCATCAGTCAATATAGCTGGCAACCTTCATCAACTTGGGCAAACGCAGTTCAAAAAGTAAAAAACGTCAACGGTGTCACCGGTGCCGAGGTGATTTCGAGAGGACATTACCAGACAAGTACGACCTTCGGTAGTAGTACGTATTATTTCACAATTGCTGGAATATCCAATGGCTCACGCGTTCGAGAAGGACTAACTGTGACATCCGGCTCTAGTTCGCTCGGAACGAATGAAACTTATGTTTGGATAGGCTCCAAAAACGCTGAAGAAATTGTTCTGAACGACACTATCCCTTTGGACTTTACGGTGTATTCCCGAGATGATCAAACTATAGAAGTACATTGTTCTCTAAAAGTTGTGGGTTTCGTTGAGCTTAATGACAATGCATACGGGTTGGCCACAGGTTACTTTTTCTCGTCAATCCAATATCAAAGTTTACGGGAGCAATATGGCTACGGCGACAATTTGCTTATTGTAAGTTGGGAAGAAACCTTTGCCAGAATATTAGACGCGGTACCTGTATACAATGCTCCTTTCGCGACTCAGATTCTAGCCTACTTGAACCTTGACGCACTAATCAATCCTTGGGACATTCTAGCATCCACCGAAGCAATCAGAACAATTACGGCTCAAGTGAATCAAGCAGTCGCAGAGTATACCATGACTGCTTACAATAACCTTGAACAGACTCTGATGAACTATCAAAGCACAAGCATGCTCATGAGGTTTACTTTCTTCATCGTGGCTCTTCCCGTCTTCTTCGTAGCATGGTATGTTGGAACCACCGTCTCAAGCGTATCCTACAACCTGCGAAGACGCGAAATTGGCTTATTACTGACTAAAGGTGTCTCAAGTGGGCAACTTTTCAGAATGTTCCTAACCGAATCCATAATAATAGGAGTTGTCGGCAGCCTGATAGGCATAGGCCTAGGCTTTGTGCTCGGCCCATTCTTCGCAACTCCTGTTGGAGGCGAGTTAGGAGTGGCCCCCGCGCTAAATCAAGAAGTCGTCATAATGACCATAATCTTCGGCCTAGCCATTACTTTGCTTTCGACTTTTCGCCCTTCCAGAAAAGCGGCAAGTCTTCCCGCAGTCGATGCCTTGAGAGAGTATGTGTACACAGAGGAAGTCAAACCATACAAACAAAAGTTACCTTGGTTGGCGTTCATACTAGGCACCTACAAAATAATCATGTTCTTTTTAGGCATAAACCTTTTTCAAATGTTCTTTGGACGCCCATTGCCCTTCACGAACATAGTTCTCATGATTCTTTTCGGTTTATGGTTGATGATAGACTCCGCTTTGAACGTCATTGGACCGTTGCTCTTCTTCTGGGGTTTCACAAAAATCTTCATCCTTGGATCACTGAAATTCCAGCAACTCGTAACCCGCACGTTAAGATTTCTAGGTGACTTAGGCACTTTGGCAACGAAAAACGTTCGGAGAAATCCCGCAAGAGCAGCTTCGGTTGCTTTTCTGCTTGCCTTGATTGTGGGCTACAGTTTTCAGACAGTTGGTGCCCTTGCGAGTCAACAAGACTACGATCTCCGCCGGATCAAAAACGACGTGGGTGCAGACATAAGCGTTCAACCGGCATCAACTGCTAACGCACTCGGCGTAGCCAATGCAATAGGGAACCTTTCAGGAGTAGCTTCCACGACCATTGAGTATTCGCTGAGTGGCACTTTACCATCACAATACGCAAACCTACCCATTCGGATGGTTGACCCTGACAAGTGGCTTTCAACTGCCTACTACGAAGATGGATGGTTCAGCGGAAACGACGCTACGACTGCATTTCAGCAAATGAAAACAAGCAATGAAACAGTGATTCTGGATAAAAACGTTGCAAAAATCTTGGAGAAGGGAGTAGGCGATAACATAACGCTGAATATTGGAGGTTCCATGCTGCAGTTGAGAATAGTCGGGCTTTTCGGCGTGGATGTCGTGCAGCAGCAGTATTATGTCCAAAAAGATCAATACATCGGAGGCGCCTTTTGGTCTTATATGCCTGTCGGACTGTTCAACTCAGTGGAAGGAACCATTTATCCTCAGGCAGAGGTCTTAGTGAAACTAGAACCCAGTTCTAGCGGAGCAGACATCGCGTCTGAAATTCGAACCCTTGCCAATGTCAGTTATGTACGTTCTGTCGCTGAAAATCTAGCAACATATCAGAGCAATCTGTTGCTTGTAGGTTCATCAAATGTCCAGCGCATCGGAGTTGTTTTCTCCATATTAGCCGCTTCGGTGGGAACAAGCCTAGCTACTTTGGTTAGTCTCCAAGAACGGAAAAGAGAAGCCTCCATTATGAACGTGCGTGGGCTGTCGTTTAAACAACTTGTAACTGTGTTTCTGGCGGAGAACTTGCCAGTGGTGGTTTTCTCGGTCGTTCTTGGCGTTGTGGTCGGCTTGATCTGGGTGAGCGGCAATATATCAGCTTCCAACGCCAACCTCTCCTATCTCCTTGTCACGTACCGAATGACATTTCCACTTGACTCAATAATCCTCTTATCCACATGCCTCATTCTAGTTTTTGCTTCATCAATAATTCCAGTTATTCTCATGACGAAAAGGTACATTTCAAAAGTCGAAAGGATAGTGAGACTATGAAAGGACTGAAAGTTGTAGCAAAAGATTTAATCCGCGTCTACAAGCTCGGCAGCGTTGAAGTACAAGCTCTGAGAGGATTAACCATGGATGTCGATGACGGCGAAATGGTATCCATCATAGGACCAAGCGGTAGCGGAAAAACCACGCTATTAAACATTGTTGGCGGACTTGACCAAGCCACTGGCGGTCATGTTCAAGTCGGCGACATCGCAGTCACAGGCTTGCATCCACAACAATTGGTTGACTACAGAAGAAAGACCGTTGGACACATATTTCAAACCTTAAACTTGCTCCCGACCTTGACCGCAGCTGAAAACATAGAGCTTCCCATGATTGCTCTAGGCGTTTCCTCAGGAAAAAGAACAGAACGCGTAAAAGAACTTCTTGATGTCGTTGGCTTGACAGAGCGCGCCAACCACAAACCTGAAGAACTGAGCGGCGGAGAACAGCAAAGAGTGGCTATGGCAGCCGCATTGGCTAATGACGCCCCGCTTCTTTTGGCAGATGAGCCCACCGGCGAGTTAGACACAGTAAACGCGAAAATCGTTGTCGACTACCTTGTCAAAATCAAGAAGGAGCTGGGCAAAACCATAATCATGGTTACCCATGACCCGAGCATTGCAAGAGCATCTGACAGGATACTCCGCATCGAAGATGGCGTCATAAAAATGGCCTTAACACCCTCAGGGGCTATAGCTGAAGAGAAGGCAGTATCCTACATTGACCAGCTAAGGGCAAGAATAGCCGAGATAAACGCTGAATTGCGGCAGTTGGACGAGGATTTCAGATCTGACAAAATAAGTGGAGACGAATACACGGAAAGAAGACAAAGCCTGAAACAGATTCGGGACAGCCTTAAGGAAGAACTGCATAGAATGGGCGTAGTCGCATAGCATAACCCGCAGCTCTTTCCTTACAATCAATAGCGAAACCGTATAGTTTTCTCATAGAAGATAGTTTTGAAAATCTTATATACCGCCATAACCATTGATACTTGAGCATCATGGCTGATATTTGTCCAACATGCGGACTTCCCAAAGACTTGTGCGCGTGCAGCGAAATCGACAAAGAACAACAACGAATTCGCATACGGCTTGAAACACGAAAATTTGGCAGACCAACCACAATAGTAGACGGCATGGACGACAAGAACACGAACCTAGCCAGCCTAGCGCAGAAACTGAAAGGCGTCTGCGCCTGCGGAGGCACATCCAAAAACGGTCAGATAATGCTTCAAGGAGACCACCGCGAAAAGGTCCGCCAATACTTGGTAAAGCTTGGGTATCCCGAAGGAAACATTGAGCTTCAATAGCACATAGGCGTTGACGCAAAATGGGACTGCTACAAAACATGCGTGAAGTATTAGGAATGCTAAAGCATCGCAAACCATGCAAAATTTACTGTCCAAAGTGTGGAAGCCCAAAAATACACTTGTCAACAAGTTTGGAGTACTGGCTGACTCCGAAAAAATACTCTTGTGACGACTGCGGATACAATGGTCCAATAGTTATGGAACTTGAAAAAGAAGAGACAGAATGCGATGCGCTTTAGTCTGGGAGCTCTAGGTTAAGTTGCTTCTTTAAAGTCTTGTAGCGGTTTCTAACCGTAACCTCTGTAACACCAGCCGCTTCAGCAATGTCCTTCTGCGTTTTCTTCTCATCACTCTGCAAACAAGCAATGTACAAAGCAGCAGCAGCCAAACCCATAGGGTCTTTACCAGCCGCAGCACGCCTCTTTCGAGCTTCTCGAAGAATTTGAATGGCAAGCCCTTGAGTCTTGCCTGAAATTCCCGTTCTCTCCGCAATCTTGGAAACATACGTTAACGGGTCAGCAATAGGCATGTGAACATCAAGCTCACGCAACAGAAGCCTATAGCACCTAGCAACGTCCTTCTTGTCAACGAGGCTAGCTTCTGCAATCTCTCGAAGTGTTCTCGGCGTCCCGCTTCCACGGCAAGCTGCATAAAGCGCTGCAGCTGCTATGGCGGCGATGGATCTGCCGCGAACTAAGCCTTTGTCCAAGGCTTTGCGGTAAATGACAGCTGCTTTTTCTTTTATTGGTGGTGGAATGTAGACTTTGTCTGAAAGGCGATCTAGCTCAGCCATGGCCTGTGCCAAGTTCCTGTCGATAGAAGAGTGTACTCTGGAGCGTATTTGCCATTTTCTAAGACGCCACATTTGCAGTCTTGTTGAAAGGGGCAGTTTCCTGCCGAAAGCGTCTCGGTCAACTTGGCTTATGGCTGTTGAAAGCCCTTTATCGTGAACAGAATATGATGTTGGGACTCCAACTCGGCTTCGTGAAGCCTTTTCTTCCTGTGTAAAAGCACGCCATTCTGGCCCTTTATCCATCATTTGGTCAAACAGGACAAGTCCGCAATCTCCGCAGACAGTTTCGCCTGAGTCATAATCATGAACCAGGTTTCCGCTGCCGCATTCTGGGCACTTGTCAATCAATCGTTGATGTGTTCTGTTTTCTTTTTTGCTCATTTCCTATCCCACCGATTTGCTGCGAAGAACCGTCGTTTTATTCCTCATCAGGGTAATCAGAAAACGGTTATATACGACGCCCCGCGCGTGTCTATGCAAATGAAATGTTTTAATATATAAGGTTTACGGTCTGCTCGGAATGATTATACTCATAAATTTTGAATATTTACCTGCATTACTAATCCATAAGGGAACAGTGCAATTATGGTGATGCTTTCTGAAAAAATCCGAAAAACTACGAAAATACCGTGAAAGTTTCTGACCTAGCCAACAGGAATCCCAAGTTCATTGGCAATTGACTGCTAGCCACTTCGAATGCAAATCGCCCAATTGCATAAGTGTATGTCGGATACTGAGTCAGATTTCATAATTGAGAAATATAACTAGGGTCAGAATCTGCTGTCACAGCCTATGCTGAAGGGTTTGCAAGGACCTTTGGTTCCTAACCGCACACCAAAGGCCCAAATTGGGCCTAAATTCTCGGTTGGTGAGACTTGAAAAAGAAAGTTTTGCCGCAACACTCTGCGTTTACTCATAACTTGGCAAAAGGATGGGCGCATTTCTAAGGCAGAAAGAAGTGCAACATTCTTATTTCTTTACGACTTTCTCCATTAGGTCGACTAATCTTGATTCTTCATGTTCTTGTGGATGCTGGAGCATCTCGTATATCTGCAGCGTTTGTTTTGCAGCTTCTTCCCATGTGAAGTACTGCAACACTCTTTTCCTGCCATTTAGTCCCCAATTCTTAGCTCGCTCTGGGTCGCACAGTGTTTCTTTAATTCCCCATGCGAGGTCTGTTTGACTTCCGCCATTGACGTGTACACCGTTTTGATCTTGCCCATCTGGAATTACTTGCTCTCTGAACCCGACGACTCCTTGTGCTCCTACAATTATCGGCTTTGCCATCGACATTGCCTCTAAGCTTACTATTCCGAATGGTTCGTAAGTTGATGGGAAGATGCAGACGTCTGCCGCGGCGTAGTGCAAGATACGTTCTTTTTCGGGAACGAATTCGAATTTGCATGCGATTTTGTCGCTTATCCCAAGCCTATTTGCAGTTTCGATTATGTCGTTCTGTTGTTCACCCTTTCCTAAAATTACCAATTTGGTCTTTGGATATTCGCTTAGGACACTTGGCATGGCTTGAACGAGGTTCGTGACTCCTTTAACCCATGTGAGTCTTCCGAGGAATAGAATCATTTTTTCGTCAGGTTTTATCCCGTATTTGCTGCGCGTCGCTTCCACATCTTCAGGCTTGCATTTGTTTGGGCTGTAGCGTTCTGGATCAACACCGTTCCACACTACGCTTATTTTTGATCTTGGCCATCCATGTTTGGCTAAGTCTTCGTGCATTGCGTGGCTTACTGTTATGATCCTGTCAACTTGTTGTGAAGTCTCCCATTCAAGATGTGAAACTACTTCTGAACCTTGTCCGCCTGCTCTTCCCCATTCAGTGCTGTGAACGTGAAAGACAACGGGGACTTTTGTTTCGTTTTTAACCATCATGCCTGCTATGCTGCTTAGCCAATCATGCACACAGACGATGTCGTAGTGGGTGCCTAGTTTCTTCAGCATGCTGTTTATGAATTTTGTTGCGCTAAGTATGTTATATATGAATATGTCATTGAACATGCGAATGTTTGTCCCCCACTTCTTCAAGTCGTCAGTGACAAACATTGGAAATACGTTGCTTGCATCAGCAACCAAGGGCCTGTGAACTTCTACGCCTTTCATGATCTCCATAGTTTTCAGATTGCCAGGGTTTAGAGTGAACACGGTGACATCATTTCCCATGGAAACGAATTCGCGTGTTATGTAATCCGCGTAAGTGCCTAAACCGCCAACCAATGCTGGCGGGTATTCCCAAACAAAGAAGCCGATTCTCAATTGTCAACACCACTAACATCATTTTTCTTTGAAGATGAGGTTATAGACCATGCGGGTAGCAAAGTCCTCTTGTAGAGATGCGTTTGTAAGGGTTAAATATGTTATGAAGTCAGAATCCGAATTCACATTTAACTCGATTTACGCAGTTTTTCCCAAAATACCCTATGAAATTGTTTTAATTTCACAATAAAAGACCCTTCCAGTTTTTTACCTGAAAAAAGCAAGAATACAAGATTTTGGCTGAACCGTTATATTTAAAAGAAGTTAAACAGAAAGTTTCTCGAAGGAGCATTTAATATTGAAGTTGCCGTATTTTGCTGAACAGGAGATAGCGAGTATTTCTCAGCAACTAAATCCAATATCACTAAGCATCAAAGACTTACTCTTTCAGCAACAGAAATACGACAAGAAAGCGGTAATAGTTGAAGGTTCTGCACGCACTGGCATCAGCATTGATCAAATAGACGAAGCAACTGTTGCCACGTGGTTTGTTGAAATAATTCCCACAACAGTGAAAATGACAGCATCGGCAACTTACTTCTATCTTGACAGCGATTTCGGAGACGCAATCCTAGTTAAATATCCGGCAGACCTTGACGTCTCTGAAAAAGACAATGTAGTTGTTACGGGTCTCTTTAATGCTCATGCGGTGACTGTCGAAACAAAAGGCTTCCTGAGAACTAAGAGGAAAGAAGTGCTTAATGAGCTGGGAGAGCCATTCATTACTGCTCTTATTGTTGAGAATAAGACAAAGCAAAAAGTTGAGTATATCAGAAGAACATGAAACTTCGATTTCCGTCCCTAGACAACGTAAGCGTTGGCGCTGTTCTTGTTGGAATGCTGCTTCAGGCGGCTTTCACTTACCAGAGACCATTTGAATTCTTGGTTTTCCACAGATAGCAAAAGAATTAGATCCGAATTGTCAAGTTTGGTATATTCAACCAAGACATCGTAGAGTTTCTGCGGTATCGCCATGTCAAGATCGCAATATTGATTATCGCCTACAGATTTGGCATGAAACTTTGCTTTGTGCATCTTTTCACCTTCACATAGGCGCACTCTTATCATGTTAACGTAGTATAGTTTATCGGCACATCTCAAGATTAGGTGACGAGCGTTTTCTGATTTGATCTCTGTCGTTTCTACCATACCAGAACACCCAGCATCAAAAGCTTTCATGTAAGTAAAAAAGCGCAAGCAGACAGTTAAATGAACTTTCAGCAACCAAAATATGCCTAGAATCGACTTATAGAAAAATAAACCATGTTTCTGCGAAAGAATGATTGTGCCATTTGCGAGTTTCCATGATGATCAACGGCGTTGCATCCATTGTCAAACATGAATTGATAATCTGTATTCAGTAGTCATAAGCATAAAATAGATATTGAATCAGAATTGGCTTCGGTTTCGGAACACAATTAAATCTAGTTGAAACGCAAAGGTGGACAAACAAATGGAGCTGTCAATGGAAAAGAACGATGATTTGATCAAGATGTATGATGAAAAGAACGATGTCTGGAGATTCGTTAAAAGAGACAAAGGGTTTAACAGCCAATTGATGGCGATAGAGGATACTCTTTCAAAATTTGGACTTTTGAGAAACGAGATAAGAGTGTATCTTTATCTTGCCCGAATGGGGGAAAGAAAAGCAAGCGAAATCGCAGAGGCAATCTCACTTCATAGAACCGAAACCTATAGAATACTGCGGGATCTGGAGAAGAAAGGCGTCGTGTTTTCAGCTTTCGAGAAACCTTTGAAATTCACTGCTGCACCCTTGGAAAGGGCAATCGACCTGTTAATAGAAGCCCAAAGGATGAAAATCAAGCTTTTGGAGAAGGAGAAAAACAGCCTTGTACAGTTGTGGTTGTCAATGCCGCAGCCGAGGGTCGAAAACAACAAGAAAGAGATTTTCCAGATACTTGAGGGCGAACATCAGATAATTTTGAAAGCAGACGAGTTATTGGGAAGAACAAGAGAGGAAATGAGGATTTTTGCTCCTGAAGAGCATCTCGCGCTGCTGTATCATAGTGATTTTACAGATAGTTTGAAGAGATATCTGAACAAGATCGACATTGTTTTGATAACTGAAAGCTCGTTGAAAAGCAGATTCTTTATAGAGCGAATGGACCTGCCTGATCACAAATACCGGATGGTTGATGTTATGAACTTGCCTTGCTTCATAATATCAGACAGGAAAGAATTGTTAATCACCATTCAAGAAAATGATGAAGATAAAAAGAAGACTAAAATTCTAGCATTATGGACAAACCAGAACGCGTTTGTTGAGGTCCTGCAGGTGCTGTTTTCCAAGCTTTTTGAAACAGGGAAGACACTGCAGGAAATCTGCATCAAAAGCCATGCTTAACAGCCGTTTGCATTCCCATCATTTCCAAATTTCCTTCGGCGGAAGTAAACCAATTTCAGCTTTTGGCGTCTGAGGCGAAATGTATTTTATTGTTGCCTATTTTCTTTGAGGATGCACAGTTGAACATGTTAAATTCGCCTGCAGCTCGTTGCGCAATGGGTCTTTTTGACAGGTATTGATATCCGCATTGGCATTTGAAGCCGAGAAGTTCGTCAGAGTTTTTCTTCAGTATTGGCTTAACTCGAGAGATGGGCGTGCCACATAGGGCTTGCCGCTTATGTAGTTTCCACAAAATGACAAGCTCGTCCAAAGTCAGAGGCTGAGGTTTCTTGGCACGAGTAAAAAGCCATAGGGAATAAGCAACAAATAGACTCCAAAAAGCGAACATTAAGAGCTCAATCATTCTAAGCCCTGCCTCAGTCAGGAACAGAACTTGTAGAGGCTGTTTTATTTAACACATGTGAAGCTAGAAAATGGATGTCCAATTATAATTGAACTCCACTGCGCTTGTTTAAAGCATTGACGCCAAAAAGGGGTTGACAGGCAAAATTGAATGTCTCCAGAATGTGTCTGCAAAAAGTGAGACACACAGAATATTATATCTAAATATTCTGGATATTGATCGCAGATAAGGGTGAAGGCTTCAATGCAAACAAAAAAGACTCTAGGAAAATCCTTGAAGCAGAAGCGCGGTATGGTAGGCATCGAAGCAGCAATTGTGCTCATCGCCTTCGTCATTGTTGCTGCGGCTTTCAGTTTTATGGTCGTTAACATGGGTTTGTTTGCAACCCAGAGAGGCAGAGAAACCATACAGAACAGTATTTTGGAGGCGAATAGTCCCTTGATAGTTGATGGAACCATAAACGTGCGGGCAAATTCAAGTGAAGTAGACGCAATGGTTATTCCCTTGAAGACTTTAGGAGTCAGCTACGTTTCAATGGTTGAGGGGTCTACCGAGATTACTTTAAGAGTTGAGAATCACACGGCGATAGCGGACATATATGGTGGAATTGACGACACCAATCCTAACGGCTCGAACTTGGATACGCTGGTAACTGCTGTCGGAAGTTCCACTGCAGCGAAACTGTTTATAGGGAATAATGATGGCGATTCTTCGCTTGACTATTCCGAGAAGGGATTCATGGTTTTCCATTTTGCCGATTCGGATAGGGCTGCCGAGAGCGAACACATATTTGTCGAGATTAGGCCAGAAAGGGGCGCGCCAGCATCTGTCGAGTTTGTTGTTACGCAACAAATTACTGACGGCTGGTTCGCAATAGGTGGCTAAAAGCTGTTCATAAAGGTTAAACGACATACGAAGAGCTTACTTTAGGCGAGTAGTCCACATAATTTTCTGCTTGTTCAAGAAGCCATTCTGTCAGCTTTTCGCATTCGTTGGGATTGCACTTTAAGCTTTTTTCCTTTCGATTCCAATGATCGCATTTGATGCAAGGGACATCCTGGTCATGCTTCATGTTTAGTCGTAAGCAAGTGAAATTGACGGTTGATTTATTGGTTATGAATTGCTAATCATGATTTAACCTTACTGTCAGGAACAAAAAAAGAGAATATTGACGCAACACATTTGCGTCTCTAACCATGCATAACATGCAGGTTTTGCTAACCGAGATCGCAGATGCCGCTGTTTGGCAAGCCACCGGGTATGTCTCTTTCAACTGTCAAGGCTGCGCCTACGTTAGTTCTGATTTCAACCTTCAGTTCAGTATAGGACTGTATTTGGTGCGCACTGTCAAAGTGTACGAGGGCGTAGGCTTTCTCATGTTGTTCAAGCACTGTGTCACCGTCGCCGAAAAGAATCAAACCTGTAGCGTTTGAGGCGAGGGTATTATTCACAGAGGATATGAGTGTTTCCAAATCCGTCTCGGTGCTGCTCTGTGTGCCGCTGTAGATGTTTGAGAGTCCCCAGCCAGTACCGTAAACTGCAATCACAGTGCTGTTTTGAGCCAAATCCACTGCCTCTTGACCTACAGCAAGCTTCAGAGGAATCGCCAAACCAGACATATTCCCGGATGATGCCAACCCGACTACAAAGCCGTCGAGGCAAAGTGCACTCGAAGCTTCTTTGACTCCTGCATCTATGGTTGACTTCGCTTTTTGCGATGAGTAAAAGCCCATGTTGATTACAACGTAGGCTAGAGCCGCAGCGATTACAATGAAGGCAATTAACACGATTGCTGCTTCGATGCCGACAATGCCGCGTTTTTGTTTTAGCAGGTTCATTAATATCTTTTTGTTCATCTTGTAACCTCCTAACTTCCTATGGTGTGCCAACCTTGTGTGAGCTGGGGTGGGACGATGAATTCGACGGTTAGCGGCGCACCTTTCTCAGGCCTAATTTCGACAAAGACATGTTCTCTCTCAGCGGCACCTTCATTTGAGTTGAGCTTTATGAACAAGAATCCTTTTTCGTCGTAGTCGAGTGAAGAGTCATCATCGCTATTGCCTATGAAGAGTGTCGCGTTTGTTGCTTCTATTCCAGCATATAACGAGGTTAACGATACGCCTGCGGGGTTGGTGGCGTTGATCCCATTATAAATGTCAGCGATTGCTGTGTGGTTTTCTATGCTCATGGTTATTTCAGTTTCAGGGCTCTTCATTGGAACGTATCTGACTCCTAGAGTCTTGAGCGGGATTACAACACCAAGGGCGTGGGTGCCGTTACTATACATGTATATGCTTCCATCAAGTGTGAGGGGACTGCCGGCTTCCGATACTCCTTGCTGTATGGTTTCTCGGCCTCGCTGGGTTGCAAACAAACCCATGTTAACGACCATAAAACTGAAAGCCGCAGCAACAATGACAAAAGATATTAGCACGATTGCTGCTTCAAGTCCGACCATGCCGCGTTTCTGCTTCAAGAGGTTCTTCAGTTTTTTCATTCGGTTCACCTTAAGACGGCATATTCTCTTGGTGTTTCGGTGCTAGGTTGCTTCTCTTCGCGGACATACAAATTACCTAGAGAGACCTTACGATAGACGAGTTTAACTTCGGGGAAATCTGTTTTTATCATTTCCAGAAGTCTATCAAAATTTTTGAGTGTCGCTCTTACGACTATTGCGCCTGTTACAAAGGTGTCTCCTAATGGTGCGGATTCTTCGTTTGAACTTTTTTTCTTCATTCTTTATTCCTTCTGATTCTGTATCAGAATCCGATATCGTGAGTCTTAATAAACATTACTACTAAACTGCACAACAGAAATACACAGATACCCCAAAATTTCTCAGAAATCTTCAATTATTTACAGGAAGGCACAAAGCTTCATGGTAAAAAGCCTTAAGCAACAATAATATACAAGCGCTACGTAACCCTTGATGATCGCAATGAAATCAAAGTTTGCATATGTTGGGATAAGAGTCACGAATTTGCAGAAATCAATTGACTTCTACACTAAAGTTCTCGGAATGAAAGTAACAGGCGGCGGAAAGATCGCACAAACCAAAGGCGAAACCGTAAACTTGCAGAGCGAGGAAAATGCTCCTGTTCTGGAACTGAACTATTACGATCAAGAAAGTCCTTACAATACTAAATATGTCGTGGGAGAAGGCCTGGATCATTTGGCCTTCAACGTTGATAACTTGGACAGAGCGTTGGAAGAAGCACGAATAGCCGGATACAGGACAATCTTACAGATGAAGTCTGACGGTGGGCGATGGGCATACATAGAAGATCCTGACGGAATTTGGATCGAACTTTTCTAGTTGAAATCATTGCACTTTGTCCCTGTGCTGCTTATGGGGCGGATTCGAGTTCTGATTTGGAGTAGAATCTTTATTCGGAATCAGTATGGGTTTTTAATAAACCTTATATCTTAAGATAGCCGACTCAGGACGGCAGGTGAAAATGAAAAATGAACATAAAGAAAACACTGCAGAAACTTCTAAAGCAGACACGCGGTATGGTAGGAATCGAAGCAGCAATCGTGCTCATCGCCTTCGTCATAGTCGCAGCAGCCTTCAGCTTCATGGTCGTCAACATGGGTCTGTTCTCAACCCAAAGAGGAAGAGAAACGATCCAGAACGGAGTCTCAGAAGCAGCTAGCCCACTGACACTGGACGGTAGCATACAAATACAAAGTGATGGCAGCAGCGTAAATGCTACTGTAATTCCACTGAAAACATTAGGAGTCCAATATGTTCCAATGAGCAGCCCTGAAACCGAAGTCAGCCTGAGAATAGAGAATAAAACTTCATACGCCAACATCTACTACGGCATCGACACTACAACTCCAAACGCATCGACACTCAACACTCTGGCTAGCTCAGTAGTTACTCAATACGGCGCCGTCACTGCAGCAAAAGTCTTCATAGGCAACAGTGACGCCGACTCTTCACTCGACTACGACGAAAAAGGATTCTTGGTGATAATCCTAGAGAGCAGCGCTCAGGCAGCAGAAAGAGAGCACGTGTGGCTCGAGATCAGACCAGAGAAAGGCGCACCACTAACCATTGAGTTCATCGTCCCACCACAGCTCACACAAGGATGGCATACTATAGGAAGTTAGGTGAGCCGCCATGAAAACTCTAATGCGTAGCATCCGCAAAAACACTCGCGGTATCGTGGGCATCGAAGCAGCCATAGTGATGATCGCCTTTGTAGTTATCGCCGCTGCCATGGCTTATGTAGTCATAAACATGGGTTTCTACTCGGCGCAACAAGCTAAAGGAACCATAGACAAGGGTATTGCAGAGGCGACAAGCGCCCTTACCCTCGACGGATTCATCGTCGGAATGACAAATGAATCTGCGATCAAATGGCTTGCAATTCCAGTTAAGCTTGCTGTTGGACAATCGGAAGTAGACATGAAAAACGACACAGTAGTCATCGCAGTGGTAGGCACAGATTTTGCCTTGTCAAACATCTACAATGGCGCAGTAGACACCACCACAGCCAATTTGCAGACACTGATGTTCGAAGTAAACCAGACGGCAACATCCGCTAACGCCACATGCTACATATTCAATGACGATGGCAACAGCGACTCCGTGATTAAACAGAACGAGAAGGCCTACATTATCATATACCTAGGAAGCAATACTTTGCCAAACTACACCAAGGTGAAAACCGAAATCCGAACCAGCAGAGGCTCAGCCCTGATGGTTCAAAGAGACATACCCGGCGGTCTGCCAACAAGTGACATAGTGGATCTCGGCTAGAAAAAGTAAAAGATGATTTCCAGCTGTTGATCCCTTGTTTTTCCTCCCATTTTTAAAAATAAAACTCGAGCTTACAGAAATTGAACTGAGAGATCTCCTATCTGCAACTCAGATTATCATAATGAGTTAGCAGAAAAATTCCGGCGATTCACGTATGTAATGAAAAAATCGTGAAGGTGTGAATAATGGCTAAAAACGTAGAAGCTAATACCGAAAAAACTTCAAACAGCGGAGCAGTCGAGAATCCAAGACTTGACGATGTTGAGAAGGAAGTTCAGAAGCTTAAAGTTGATGTGGAAAGCGCTATCGGACTTAAAAATACGGTTGAGGATTTAAAGAACACGATCGCAGATGTTCGGACGCTCATCAGCGAAGCCCAGAATCCATCCAACCTGCTTCAACTCATCACAAGCGACGACGATCTCAACAATGCAGCTCAAACGAAACAACTCATTGAGAGACGATTGCCAGCTAATCACGTTGAAAAAAACGTTGCAGCGAAAGGAACTCAAGTGGATACCGCCTTAGCTGCTCAGGCTGCAAAAGCTACGATTCCCAGCGGATTTGCAGTTGAAAGTACAGCAGAAGCTAAAGGCACAACCCAAATGGAGAAAACTGCAGCGTGCGAAACTGAAAAAGTTGAGAAAGCCGTCGCGTTCTCGGAAACAAGCACATTAGAATTGCCGTTCGAGGATGAAATTAGAAGCCGCAGTAGACATGCAAATGCAGATGGCGCAAACCTGGATAATGCCACATCGGTTATACATTGGATTTACGCCATGCTGGATCTAGGCTTCGACGCTAAGAGTATACAAAAAATCTGCGATTACTGCGAGTACACTGGTTTTATGCCAAGAGGTTACGCCTTTCAAGTTTCGAATGTGGTTGGAGCCATTGTTAAGGCGCGTTCGCGAAATCTTTCGCCTGAGGAAGTTGTTCTTAGTATGCATGCGGTTGCTGACGCTGTGGGCGTGAAGAAGAATTCGGCTGATTTAAGAGGGCTAGTGATAAACGTGCTGAAAAAGAGCAAGGCAGACAAATGTAGCAGTAAATGTGAGCGCAGTCGATCCTAGATGTTTTGTTGAGCCAGTAAGGTCTCTTGGATGCTCGGCTAGATTCCAGTGAGGACAGAACACGGTTAAAGCTTAATGACTAAGAACCCAGTTTCATTCTTTGCATGCGCGGATTTGCGATCTAAATGTGGAATTCATAAGTGATTTATGTTTTCTTTTATGAAATCTTGAGTACAATTCGCCTTTGAGGCGTTCACCGTTGCCGATTAAGGATTTCGAAAGAGCACTATCTGAAGCTGTGGACGAGGCGTTGTCCTCGCTCGGGGAAAATAGGAAGCAGACAGTCTATTCCAAACTGGAAGAAAGCTTCAGCATCAAGAAGGCAGAGATTCCAAGCAAGATCGAGGCTTTCTCGAAAGCCATCGAACAAGTTCTTGACGAAAAAGCCTATTCTGTTGAAACCTTAATCGTGAACTTGCTTAACGAAAAAATCGGAACAGTACTGGAAAAGGAAAAGTCTGAAGGTTTCACATTTGCAGAGCACGTAAAACACGCACGCGAACGCCTTTATACGGAGTTTATTGAAAACATGCAAAGCGGACTGGCTGTTTTTCATTTCGAAAACGTGACTAACTTGGGCTCTTTCATGTTGGTTGCCGCCAACTCTGCGGCAGAAAAAACGACGGGCATGACTAAGGAAGAGTTAGTTGGGAAAACTATCGCCGAAATCTTTCCTGAGACTCAGAGAACAGACATTCCAAAACTACTTGCAGACGTGATTCGCGGTGGAAGGGCGAGAAACCTTGGAGAATTTGACAGAGACAAGAGCAACGATGATAAGCGCTCATTTTCAGTTGCCGCCTTTCCACTCTCAAATGGCTACGTAGGCTTAGTTATTAAAAACGTCCTGCCGAAAAAGCAAGCAGAGGAAATAAAGAATGACGAAGAAATGCCGGGTACCGTGACGGAAGAGAAACAATGGCGATGGGACGCGGATACTGGCGGGCGTTACGTATCGTCTGATCGTTCACGTTCTATGGAGCAATGGACAAAAAGAGAAGTTGACAGTGAACCACACGCAAAATATTTCTCAGCCCGCGGAATGGAGTGCCTTAAAACGGGAGACATAGTCAAAGCGAGAGAGCTTTTCTATAAGGCTGAAGAAGCATACTCCAAATTGGGCAAGGCTGATGAGGCGTTTGAAAATGCGTCTTGGCGATTAAAAACTTACTTCCTAGAAGAAAAAATGCCTCCGAAAGAATTCTTCAGCATTGCAGACGAATACGTGCGGAAATACAGCGACTACGCTATGGATGAGCGATTCGTTGAAAACCTTGCACATCTTTCCCAATGGAAGGGCTACCAGCAAAGCGAAGAAAGACGATTTGATGCTGCTAGGGCATCGTACGCAGATGCGGAAGAAATGTTTTTAACTCTTAAAAAAAGAGAGAAAGCGCTTTTCAATGCCGCTCAGCGTGTTCTCACGTACACAAAGGAAAACCGACCTGTGGAATACGTTCGACTTGCAGAACAGTTTTTCGATAAGTATAAGGAGACTAGTAGAGACAGGCACTATAAAGAGGTGCTTGCCCACTATTATTCTTACAAAGCTGATGAGTCTGAAGATTCACCGAGGGCGGCTGAGTTTCTAAAAGACGCGGAAAGATTGTTTTTGGAAATTGACCAGAGACAGCTTGCCTTTGAAAATGCCTGCAAATTAGTTGACTTCTGTTGGAGCAATGTGAATGCGGGCAATGAAAACAAAGAGTGCTTTGAGGCTACGGAAAGATTCTTCGAAGAATACAGGGATTTCTCGGAGCACGAAAAATACAAGAATAGGCTGTCCAAGTACTATTTGCTTCAAGCACGCACGCTTGCATCACAGTTGAAGCAAGTTCTTTATTGATTACATTGCAACTGTGTGAAGTTGAGCTTAGGCATTACGGTTTGGAATGCAATTTCAACATGAAAGACATTCAAAGAAGAAGGAGCACCGAATTAGAAGCCTTAGACAGCCCCCAGTATTCCTTCGACTCCACCAAACGCTCCTCCAAATGCCACACTCATCAGCATTTCAGCGCCAAGCCATGCCCCACCGCTAAGGATTAGGAGAATACTGATGTAAAGCAAACTTGTGCCCCAGAACCCACCACGTGCATCCTTTAAAGTGAATGAGTTAAGCAATGTCACAAGCACAATCATGAAAATATTCCCCGCAAAGATCACATCGAGAGGTATCTGCCCGAAAGTGAAGTATGGCACTGCCGTCAACATTTGGGAGAAGTAAGTTGTAAGATGCGTCAGAACAGTCAGAAGAACAACTGTTATGGGCTGAAGAAGAAAAGTGACAGTAACCAAAGACTTCGCAATAGCCTCCCTTTTCTTCCTAATCTGCAAGTTCCGCACACAATGACTTCCCAAAATCTTCCCCACCGCCAGAAGGTCTGCACCCCGACTGAAAGCATCCAAGAAGATTTTGTTTGACGTGTAAACATTGTGCGATGCAGCCTCTGCAGAGAGAAGAGTCAAAGCTTTCGCGTTGGTTGAACCAATCTTCACTCTTGCAAAAGCACGTTTCACAAGATTCTTAAGACGCCCAAGCTCCAAGTAAAGCACATAAAAAAGAGCATTCTCCAAACTTGATGAAGAAGCCATGCTTTCACCTAAACCTTTGATGAGCGTTGGGTAATTTTCGTCAACTTTAAGGACTAGCGTCTCAAGCCTGTAGGCAAAGAGTCCAGGTATAAGAAATGCTATGCCACACATTAAGAAAGCGTACGGTGGACTGAATGCCATGCCCATAAGAATTGAGGGTACGATACATGCGAAGGCAATTGGAAGCGTAAGCTTGAACTGATTGTAGGATTTTGGCGGCATTTCTTTATCTATATGTACAAGAATATCCTTGGGTACGACGGTTTTGAAACCCACGTACAACATTATGAGGCATGTTGCGGAAACGAAGTATCCGACATACACCATGTTAATGTCGTTAGTGAACACGACTAATATGTCCAATATCATAACTATGAATATCGAGACGCTGGAGAAAGTGCTGTAAACTCCGCCCAAAAGTTCTATGGATTTTATTGCTCTTTCATAATAACCAGCATATTCCTCAATAATAGTCGAGGCTTCAAGCTCCAAATACCCTCTCGGCTGTATAGATGCGAATGCTTGTTGGCATCTGATAAGAACATCTCTGAACGGAGGTTTGGTTAACTTTGCCATTTCGGATGTGGCTTTTGTAACACCATAACCGTACTCTTTCCCAATCTCACGAATTTTGCTGAAAACTTTGCTGTAGTAACCATAATCCTCTGTTTCTGCAACGATTTGGACAAGGTCGTCTGGTCCGACTTGACCAAGCGAAACAGCATACATGTGCATAAGTAGCGAGACGAGTTGCTGATCGATCTTTGTAGGAACCCTTTTTCGCGCGTAAAACAAGACTGCTGCCACGATGCCCGTCATCGCATTTACTAGCAGCATACCCAGATAGTTCCCGCTGACTAGTGCGAACAAGGTGAAGATTAAGTCCGGAACCAAGAGAAAAATTAGCTGCTTCTTCAATGAGATTAGTCGGATATCCATGGAAATTTCCCCTCTTTGGCTTGCGCACACACATCTGCAACCCCGACCCTCTCAACTTCAATAACAGTATTCCAAACATCCTTAAACTTCGGATGCTTGTCAGCAAGAGCGGCCAATATATCAGCACGCATTTGAACTTCTTTGTAAAGTTCCGGAAGCCTTTCAGGTTCCCAACCTCTATAGCTGAGAACTTTCGCCTCCATAAGGAAACTCGTTCCCGAGAATCTGTGCTTATCTTCTTCTGAATCGTAGGTAAACGTGGGAACGAAGTTAAGTTCGCCTTCTTCCTGATCGTAATTTATGATTTCGTTGACCGAGGTTATGCGTCTGATAAGCTTGAGTCCACGTTTGATTCTGTTTTGAAAGATGGCCACGTTCAAGCCGCTCATGTGAGATTTTGGCACGTTTACAGGAGCCGATGTTAATCTTTGAAAGAGTGTTGGCAAGTCACCTGCGTGTATGGTTGAAACGACAGGGTGTCCAGTCTCGATGGCTTGGAACGCTATCTGTCCTTCTTCGCCTCTTATCTCTCCTACAATTATCTGGTCGGGTCTCTGTCTCAAGGCGGCTTTCAACAGGTCAAACATGGTTACTTTGCTTCCCGTATGCAGTCGCGTGACCTCGCGCACCCAGTTTCTGTGAGCCAAGTTTACCTCAGGCGTTTCTTCAATGCTGACAATTTTCGCATCTGGCTTCAGCAGCCCTATGAAAGCGTTAAGGCTGGTTGTCTTGCCTGACGCTGTTTCTCCACACATGAAAAATGAGATTCCAACTTCCAAAAGTATCCACAGATAAGCGGCTACCTCGGCAGACATGGTTTTCCATTTGATCAGATGAGCTACGGAGATTGGCTCCTTTGGAAACTTTCTTATGGTGAAGTTGCTGCCTTTAATGGAGATGTCTTCTCCGAAAACAATGTTAAACCTTGAACCGTCATCCAAGTGAACGTCGATGATAGGGTTGGTAAAACTGAGAACCTTTCCATGTCTCTCAGCCAGATTCCTCAATAGTCTGTCGCCATCTTCCAACGAAATTTCAATGTTGCTCTCAAGCGGCCCGAAGAACTTGTGATACACGTAAACGTGCCCTGCTCCTGGAACGCTAACGTCTTCAAGCCACGGATCTGCAAGGAAGTCGTCCAGTACTCCATGACCTACTTTCTCCCGCAAGAAATGATAGAGAATAGTTCGCTGTTTGCCAGGGGGCAACTTGAGTTGTCCTTTTTTAACTATTTTTTTGAAGAGGGTCTCTATGACTCGCTCTTTTTCTCTTGGGTCTTCAGCGATGACAGTGGTCTCTGTTATTGCTTTGGCAATTGCGTCTTCGACTTTGTCAATTATTTCTCTTGGCGGCTTCTCAGGTTCGATGATGTTGTATTTAGCGTATTCGCCGCCGAGTTTTATGTGTATGAATGCGCCCATTCCGATCGGATAAACTATGTCGAAGACGTATGCCGCGGAAAGTAGGTCAGTGTCGGTTCCGACCAGGCTTGGATCTATCACGTACTCTGGAGTAATGCCTGTCTGCTCAGCATATGTTTTCAAGTATGGATACTTTTGATAGGCATCTTCGAGAGTTTTGGGAGCTTCCAAGTCATATATGCTTACGAATTTGCTTTTTCCAAGGTTCTTGTTTTGAATTTGTTTATCTTTCTTGTTTTGAGTTTGCCCGTTATCTTTCGCATTGTCTTTAGGAGCTGATTTTGGAGTGGAGAAGGGCATTTTCATCTAGACTTTCACCCCACCTAGAGGCAGCACTCTCAAACCCAAATGCGGATTAACCTCTAAACTCACGGACTCTTTCCTGTCTCCAGCAGTTCCCCACAACTTGACGATTTTAAGCACTTTGACTTGAATACCAGCAACCTTTGCGTTTGAGATGCGGAGGTAAACGTCCGATGAAGCCTTAAGCTTCATGCTTGAGCTTTCAGGAAGGAAGTTCGGGTGAAAAGTCAAAATAATAGTCTTACCCAACGCTACAAGATTCTTCATGCGAGTGACAAAAGTCAAGAAAACGTGAGGCGGTGTATCCATTGCAAACATGCTAAGGCTGTCAATAACGATAAGGTCATAACGGTTCTTGTACATTTCCAAAAAGTTTCTAGCTACTTTGAAAAACATGGATGACAAAAACTGGCTCCATTTGCCGCCTTCCACATGCAAAGCGTAAAGATCTAACTTTGAAAGTACGTAGTATTGGTAGGGATCCAATTTTATGGATTTCATCATGGCAAGATACTCTTTAACTGTAGTCTCACTTGTTATGACGCATACTCTCATGCCCTCTTTCAAGGCGGAATGAACTATTTGTTGCGTGAGCACAGTTTTTCCTGCGCCAAAATCTCCTTCTATGGAGGCTAGGCAAGGATAGGGGAAGCCTCCGCCTATGGCTTTGTTAAGATCTTTAAGGCCTAATGACAGTATCTTCATAGTCTAAATCTCCATTCACGTGTGAATGACCGTATGGTTAGTTCAAATCCAGATTCTGGTTTCGAATCTAAGTTCACAAACCTGTCTAAGGAATATTTACCCCTTCTGAACCGCAAATACTGATTAGTAATACAGATTGGCAGTTCTCGAGTTTTGAAGCATTTTTCCGAAAGTTTTTGGCAAAACTAATATCCTATGTTTTTCGAGGAGAAAAAATAGTGCGGATCGAGGTTGTTCGTTTTTTCCAAAGCATCGTTGCCAAAACACCTGTGAACAGGGCGATTGCAGCTATAGCTGTGCCTATTACCCATGTTGGCGTTCCCTCTGAAATGACGGTTATTGCTATTTGGTTCGTGTTGGTGCTGCCAAATTCATTCCTAACGGTTAAGGTTACCGTGTACTCGCCCGGCTTCGTGTATGTGTGAGTTGCGGTTTCGCCGGTTCCGTTGGTTCCATCTCCAAAGTCCCATTTGAAACTCACAATCTCTGTTTCGTCGCTAGAGGCGGTTGCGGCAAAGGTTACAATGGCGCCTACATTTACTGTTTGATTTTGCCCGGCATTAGCCACAGGCGTGGGAATAGTCAAAACAGTCACAGTCATTGCGCCTATCTCCGAGTTGCCAGCGAAGTCAGCCACCTCTAGAGTGACCGTGTAAACGCCGGATTTAGTGAAATTGTAGTTTGGAGTTTCTCCCGTCAAGGTTTTGGCTGTCACATCGATAAACGTCCACGTGTAGTTTCCTATTCCATTCTCGTCCGTCGAAGCTGAAGCGTCAAAAGTGACAAGCCTTCCAGCATAGACCGTTTGGTTTGCGCCCGCGTTGACTGTGGGATTTGTCGTGTCCAATATGATCGAATCGCTGCAGGATGAGGTTAGACCCACGTTATCTCTGTATTGAACGTTCACAATTTTCGTGCCATCGCCCGGCAGAAGCGTCCACTGCTTGGATATCGCATAGGCTTCCCAACTAGACCATGATGTGTTATCGTTGGAAAAACGCATTTGCGCCACGCCGGAAATATTGTCTTGTGCAGAAACGGTTAGCATTACAGATATCGAGTTTGTGCAGGTTTCGCCGCCAGAAATCATGACAAATCCTGTTGGTTGAACGGTGTCCAAGATTATCGTGTCTGAACATGTTGAAATCAGCCCGAGACGATCTTTAAATTGCACGTACACTGTTTTGGAACCGTCTCCTTCAGAAAGATTCCAAGTTTTGGATGTGGCGTATGCCTGCCAATCAATGTACGTAGTGTTGTCGTTGGAGAAGCGCATCTCAGCAATGCCGGACATCGTGTCCATTGCCGAAAGCGTTAGCGTCACCGAAGTGCCAGTAGCGTATGCTGCTCCTTCGTTTACTGTTACAGAGCCTACTGGCCCTTTAGTGTCCAAGATAATGGCATCCGAATACGTGGCTGAAACAAGCCCTGCGTTGTCTTTGATCTGGTAATACACGGTTTTTATTCCGTCGCTTGATGTTAAAGTCCAAGTCTTGTTTGACTGAAGGCTTTCCCAAGGTTCAGTGTCCCATGAGCCATCGTTGCTCAATCTGACTTGATAAACGGCTGAAGTTGTGTCGTTTGCATTAAGTGTCAGAGTGACTGATGTGGAATTGGTGTATGTCGCGTTTCCGTTTATGCGCACGTAGCCTTCTGGCGGAGTCTTGTCCAACTTTATGCCTGTCAAGATTTTGTGAGGAGTCTCTTCGTTGCCCGCATTGTCAATACTCCAATATTCGAGCGTGTTGTTTGCGCTTTCAGTGATGATTCTTGGCTGCCCATCAGTGCTTACGTTCAAGGCAGGACTGTTGTTGATGCGATAGTACGTTTCCGATACTCCAGTTTCGTTATCCGTAGCACTCAGAGTTATGTTAAAGTCAGCAGTTGACCAAGAATCATTGTAATTGCTCACGGTGATCGGCGGAGTTACGTCTTTTGCAACTGTGAAAAAGGCTGAATCTTCAATTGTTACTCCAAAGATTGTGGCTTTTGCCATGACGGAGTAGTTTCCATCTGCACTAGGCGATGTGAAATTAAGTGTGGCTTGTCCTTGGGCATTCGTTTGTTTGTTCTGGTTGATTATTATTGTTCCATTCGGGTTTGATACTTGGATGTTCACAGCCAACCCGGTTGCAGGTTTGCCATTCCTGCTTACATTAGCGGTCATGGTTGCATGTTCTGCAATGCTATAGTTTGCTCTGTTGTTTTCGACATGAATTTCATATGTATCAATTTTGTATATGCAGATGGCGTAGACAGCTACTGCATTATATTTATCGTAGTTTGCCAGAGTGAAGTACCATATGTCTGTGCTTGGGAGCATATATGTTGTGTTCATAAATGCTGTTTCATTTGACCAGTGTGATGAAACGTTAGGCTTAGTCCAGTTGTTGTAGCGGCTCTGTTCGAGTTCAAACGAGTTTTGGCAGAAGAAGTCAATTGGTTCGGAAGCGTTGAATATGATTCTGAGTTGCGTACCTTCGGCCAGAGGTTGAGGCCAATAAGCTGCGGTCACATTTAGTGGAATCATAAACCATGAGTCTGAAAAAATCTGTGTTTCTATGAATGCCGTAGACTCAGCCTTTGCCACATTCAAATTAGGCAAAATGAGGAGCATGCTCGCAAGCAAAAAGGCTCCTATTATAAGAGAAACAGAAATTCTAGCCAAATCCTTTTCGCCATACTAGAATAGCTAGATCAGCAAATATAATTTGCGAAGAATCTCAGTTCTTCTTTGGCCTAAGAGATGAATATTAGTCTGGCTTGAAATCTCGGATCCAGCAACTTATCAGCTATTTGCCATGATTTGTTCTAGAAAAAGATTGTATAATGTGAGGATGGTTGCAGGTGTTCTTAGCCGATTGTGTCTGTGAAGATAGAAAATGACTGCCCAGATTCGCCGCCGAACACGAACTCGCCGTACTGCTCAACGTATATTTCTCCAATGGCACCGACACCATAATGTGAAGCAAAAACTACTGTGACAATGCTGGTTTCAAGAATGTCAGGCGCTCCAGAAGGCAAAGTCGCCTCTATTGATGCCTCTTCGCCTGGCTTTATGCATGGATGAGATGCAACGTCAAAGGATGCACTTGTTCCAGTGACGTTGACGGATAGAACTGTGTAATCTTCTATCAGGTATGTTTGCCAATCTGTGTTGTTGTAGGATATTATGACGCTGTTCCACAAGCAAGTCTCATTTCTAAGAAAGATTTCCTTTGACCCCGTGTTGCTTACTGTGAAGTTGATTCCCCGGGATTCAACGCTTGTTATGTTTGCTTTGAGTTGAACGCCGACTTTTAGTTCGTCATACGAGGTGGATTCCATCATTGACAACGCATCATTAAGCGAGGTGAACATTGCTGTTGAAACGGTTCCAGCAAAGGCTAGCCAACCGATCAAAACGATTGCTGATGCGATGCCTACTGAAAGCCCCATCACATCACCTTAGGGCGGTGAAAACAAATAGTTGCTAGAGATTCCTCTGTACGGCACTACTTTGGCTTCGTAGAGGCTGGCAGTCACGTTGCTTTCACAGAAAGCTTGTATTGTTGCAGCTTCTCCGACCTCGCAAACGCTATCGCCGTTCGCGTCAACAAGCTTGAACTGTCCGCTTCCCACGGTGGCACTTGAATTGTAAAAGTAGAGCATCGCCTGTCCATATCCTCCAACATAAATGTCAATGAGGTCAAAGTCGTAAAGCGGCAGCGTTCCAGTGTTTTTCACGTATACTACAAAGTTGCTTGGGTCTGTCGTTTCATTAATAGTAGCGTAGACTATGTCGATGCGAGTATGCATGTTACGTTTGATAGTTTCAAGATTCTGCAATATGTTGCTTTGAAGGGATGACCCCGCGTAAATGGCGTAAGATGAGAATCCGCTTGCCAAGATAATGGACGCTATGACGATGATGGCTTCGCTTATTGTGAGGGAAAAACCCACTTACGTTTCACCCGTCTTGCTCTTTTTCAAAACGTTCACAATCAATCTTTTCAAATCTTCCGTGTTCGTCTTAACGCCCGCCGCAGTGGCAGCCCCGTAAAGACTGAGTATTAATTCTTCGGCTGAAAGATTCTGGGAGCGTGCCTTGACAACTGCGCCGACAAGATTTGACACTTGAATCCCATATCCTTTCGGCATGAAACCAGAAAATTCGCAGTAGTCGCAGATTTTTCGTATGCTCTTCTCGTCAAAACCCAGATCCAGCATCATGTAGATCCAGTGGATAATCGAAGTGTCCTTGCTTGCGTCTGCAAAACCCACTTCTTCGAACGAGTTAAAAGCATGGTTTGCTCTCTCGTCATGCTGTTCTTCCACAGTGTTCTCTATGCAGGGCGGGGTACTATTCCCATTTTTCTCGTTTGCCGCAATCGGAGCCGTTTCCACTTGAACATTTCCCTTACCTTCATTAACGGTTTCCATTGCGAATCCTCTTGGGCTAGCCGCTTTCGCTGTTTCAGCTACCGAATTTCCCATCATAGCTTGCGCAGGTCCTCTGGCTTCAGCAGTTTTTCCGGACGCTTTCTCAGCCATGTTCCTCTCAATGATTGGTCTTGCCTGAATCACCTTGTTCAAATCCTCCTCATTCGTGATAAACTGCAAAAGATTGAATGGACTCTGTGCTTCACTAATAAGGGCGCGAATATCCACGATTGTGTTCTTCAAATCATCAACTGTACTCTTAAGTCCGATGGCGCCTTCTACATCAGCCTTAAGCTTCTGAACTTCCTTTTCCACTTCTTCTATCCTAGAACCATTACCCGCACTGGCAGGTGGATTCACACCAACATTTACGTTCGTATTCGGGTTCACATTTGAGTTAGGAGTTTGATTTGCGCTCATTTTCCTACCTTCTAAGCCTTCTCCATCAACATTTATTTCTTATACTTCAAATTCTGATTCAAACTTCGAATCTAGATTCACGAACGTGTCTTAGGAATATATTACGCTTCTGAACCGAAAATACTTATTACTGATTCAGATAGGCAATCACAGCGTCAGTTTCAAAAAGGCTATACTTTCGTTATAATTATGTGAACTTTCGGCCCTGCCGAGACAGTACCTACATAGAAAGTGTATGTTCCTTCCACGGGTGCAATCATTTGGTCCTCATAAGTGTATATGTCTATCAAGTCCACATCATTAACGGTCATTCCGTCAGGGTCTGAAATTCTGAAGCCCACAGGTTGCCCGTTCGCATCAAGCTTGACATTGATCTTTTCGCCCTTTGCTAATTGAAGATAAAAATCTTGTTCATAAAACTCCTCGCTGAACGTAACGGTTTCGTCTAATAGAACATTAGCAATAGTTGTCGTACTCGTTAAGCGAGGAAGAAGTATGATCGCGCTAATAACTGACACTGCTACGATTCCAACGATGGTGAATGCCATTCGTGCTAGGATTTTCGTTCCGCCCCATCGAATTCCGAGTTGAGCTCAAATCGGCTTAGAATAAAAGACATTGTTTGGTCGAAGAATTTCCCTATCGTAGGTCTCCTTTGTATCGCCCGTTTTCGTTCTTAACCAGCCTAATATATTCCTTGCAGGCTGGACTGCCCTTCTGATTGCATAGTTTGCCTTTGAGATCAGAGATTGGACATACTTGCCATATCAGACAGTTCGCATCTAATACTACAATCTTCTCTTCCTCTATTGAGGGGCGTGCAATTAATTGTTCAGTCATTCTTCTCACCCGTGCTACTCATTGTTGGTGAATTCCAGTTTAGCGCCCATTCCGCTTATCAAGCTTGTGAATTCCAAGTACAGATTCGTGAATTAGCTTGGATTGCGAATTGGATTTTGACTGGATTACAAGTTCAGATTCGGAATTCATAACCGATATTAGTAGTGCAAGAAAGAAGCAGACCCCGTGATAGACGTGAGGAGAACGCTATCTGCGAGAAGAAGGCTAATTGCAATAAGCATGATAATTGCGCTAGCTTTACTTTTCGTCAAGCTGGATTTCAATGCCATAGCAGCGCCTTTGTCTGAATATGAAAGATATGTGCACAACTATTCAAACTGGACTTATGTTGAGAAACCAGTATTTCCCGTGCGCATTAACGAATCACAAATACCGATAGGTCAAAACTGGAGCATCGTCTCTCCCCTAAAAGCGAATCATAGTTACCACGTATATTGCTACGGGCAATGGGTTAACAAAAGCTCAGAGCCCAAGACAGACTATGACATTTACGTTTACAATCCTAATGGTGAGATGGAAACCTATCACACTGAATCTGCGGGATTGCCTGAACATTTAGGGACAACAGTTGACGAACCCTTCTTCGTGCCCAAATATTCAGGCAACTACACCTTCACTATCGTCAACGATCCGCGGGAAAGCGCTGGAGCACAGCAAGCAACATTCATAATAATCGAGAACATTGAAAGCAACATCTGGTACAGTCATTATGCAGAAGGAAAAGACAGCAGCAACCTGCCAGTATTCAACACCAGCTGGGCTTACGAGTTTGTCACTAACAGCCGAAATATGGAAGTTTTGCTAAAGATTCCTGACACCTTGGACATGTATGAGGCGAGACTCTATCTAATGTCTGATCTAGGGAACGAGACTCTCGTTAACGACGTTCCTTTGGCTTGGGAAGCTGGACTTTACGGCAACAAAAGCCAATCAGTAGGCGGTTACAACCTGAACAGCGATGGCTACCGCGGAGTTGCCTACGCAAGCTGCGAATACTATGGTCAAGACATGCGTTTGAATTTCACAGCGCCGAATTCTAGATTAAACGTTTACCATCTTGTCTTGATAGGAGAGAAAGGCAGTGGAACAGTAAGCTTTCTCGTCAAGACTATTTTTGACGCTTGCTTGCAGCCTATAAATGTTCCAGGTAAAGTGTATCTGGACAGCAATGCCACTGTTGAATATTCTTCAAAGTCAACAGACCTGCTGAACGCAACTTTGCAATTTTCTACTAACAATTGGGTCACCACGCAAAGCGTTACCATGAGCATAATGGATAATAAAAGAACTTGCACGGCAGACATACCTGCTCAAGCAGCAGGCACACAAGTGAGTTATAGAGTGACTGCTTTTGACGTGTTAGACAATGTTCTTGTTGCCAATGGAAGCTACTCAGTGAGACAGTCGTCCAGAACACATATTGAGAAGCCAATGTACCCAGTGTTCTTCAGCGACAGCCAAATCGAGATAGGCAGAGACTGGAGCATCATTTGTCCGCTTGAAGCAAATCACAGTTACCATGTTTATTTCTACGGTGCATGGGTCAACAATGGATCTGACCCCAAAACAGACTACGACATCTACGTTTACAATCCTCAGAACATGAGTGAAGGCTCTCACACGGAATCTGCAGGGTTACCTGAACATTTGGGGACAACTGTGGACTTGCCTTTTTTTGTGCCGAATTATTCAGGCAACTACACATTCATAATTGCGAATGACCCTCGAGAAAGCAAAGGCGCACAGCAAGGAACTTTCATGATAATAGAAGATGCCGAATGCAATGTTTGGCATGAACGTTATGTGGAAGGAAAGAACAGCACCAGCTTGCACGACTTCTACACAAGCTGGGCTTACGAGTTTGTCACTGACAGCCAAAAGATGGAAATATCCGTCAAAGTTCCCGATACCATGGACATGTATGAAGCTAGACTCTATCTAATGTCAGACCCGAAAACATCAATAACCGTCAATGAGATCCCTCTGCCTTGGGAACAAGGACTTTACGGAAACAGAAGCACCCTGATGGGCGGCTACAATCTGGATAGTGAAGGCTATCGCGGAGTTATCTATGCAAGCTGCGAATATGCAGGTCAAGACATGCGGTTTAACTTCACTTCGCCTAATCCTGGCAAACACTTGTATCACCTAGTCTTGATTGGCGAAAACGGCAAGGCAACAGTCAGCTTCTTGGTAAAAACTGCCTTCAACGTTTCTCTGCAGGCTTTGGCTGTGCTGAATAAGGTGCAATTAAGCATGGATGTTGCTGTTGCTTACGTTTCAAAATCAACCAACTTGGTGAATGCAACTTTGAAATATTCAACAGATGGCTGGAGAAGCATAGCTTCTTCTGTGGCAATGAACATTACAGATGGTTACAGAACGTGCAGGGGAGTCATTCCCAAATATGCAGCGGGCACGACTATTAGTTATAGAGTTGAGGCTTTTGATGTTCTTGACAATCTACTCGTTGCGAACAGCAGTTACTACGTGAGTTACGTGCAGACTTTCTCTAATTGGACTTTCGTGGAGAAGCCAATGTTTGCTGTGAACTTCAGCGAGGGCCAAATACTCATCGGTCAAAACTGGACTGTTGTGGTTCCGCTTGAAGCTAATCGCAGCTACCATGTCTACTGTTATGGTGCGTGGGTTCACAACGGTTCAGAGCCCAAAACAGACTATGACATTTACGTTTACAATCCTAGTGACGAGATGGAAAGCTATCACACTGCATCCGCAGGCGTGCTTGAGAATTTGGGAACCACGGTTAACGCGTCGTTCTTCGTTCCTAGATATTCTGGAAACTATTCTTTCGTGATAGTGAATGATGCTCGAGAAAGCGCTGGAGCACAGCAAGCTACCTTCATGGTCATCGAGGATGTTGGGTGCAACGTTTGGCATGAACAATATATTGAGGGTAAAGAAACTGACGGCTTGACAATGTTTAGTAATGTCTGGGCTTACGAGTTCGCTTCTGACAGCCAACGTGTCGAGGTTTCCGTTCAAGTTCCCGATAGCTTAGACATGTATGAGGCAAGGCTTTATCTTGTGTCTGACCCGAAGACGCTAACAGTAGTCAACGGTGTTCCTCTGGCTTGGGAACAAGGACTCTATGGAAACAGAAGCACAGTCTATGGCGGCTATGACCTTGAAAACAGAACTTACCGCGGCGTCACCTACGCAAGTTGCGAATACTATGGTCAAGACATGTTTCTGAATTTCACTGCACCGCGTAGCGGTCTGAACCTCTATCATCTTGTATTGATAGGTGAGAAGGGAAATGGAACCGTGCGCTTTTTGGTTAGAACAGTGTTTGACGTTGGTTTGCAGGCTTCAATTCTTCCAAACAGGGTTTACACTGGCGAAAACGTCACTGTTGCCTATGTTTCCAAATCCACAAACTTGCTTAACGCGACTCTGAATTATACGACGAGCAATTGGAGCAACGCAACCACTTTGACCATGAGTATTTCGAACAACAGAACGTGCACAGCCGTCATTCCGGGACAAGCTGCAGGAACAGTTGTCTATTACGTTGTTAATGCCATTGATGTGCCAGAGAATGTTCTCACTGCAGGAGGAAACTATGCAGTTAAGAGTCCTACATTGTTAAACCTCACTTTGATCAATGAAGCAATTACGTTAGGTGACAACATAATGGTGATTGGCGATTTGACTCCCGGAGTAAACCGCACTTTGATCAGGTTATATTTTGGCTTTGGAAATGAGAGTTTGAGCATGGCATGCTATTCAGCGGCAAATGGCTCCTTCACAGCGAGTTTTAGACCTGAAATTGTTGGAAACTGGACTGTTTACGCCAGATTCCTCGGCGACAATACTAGGTACGATAGTATGAGCCTGCAACTGATTGTAGGGGTTGAGGAACCTTCTTTTCTTGCCAAGTATGGTCTTTGGATTGGTGGAGGCGCAGGTGGAGCAGCCGCAGCCGCCGCAGGAATAGTGTTTTACATGAAGAAATGGCGTGCACGAGTTCCTAAAGAAGAGGAAGAATGGTAATAGAGTTCTAGCTGATAGGTTAATGGACTTTCTGATTTGACATTTTAAACGTCTCGCCAGATTATGCAATAGTATTGAAGCCTAGCTTTCTCGTTGAAAATGGCTTAAAAGCAAGTTAGTTTAAGCATATAAGCGCGAAGCCCGGTGGTGTAGTGGACAAGCATAGCGGGCTTTGGACCCGCCGACGAGAGTTCGAATCTCTCCCGGGCTACCATTGCTTAAGCTGTAGGCATTTGGTTTCAGTGCCAGAGGCTGTGCCTACAAGAATTTTTTGCGCCCTTTTTTCGAGCAATTTGCTGGCATTTTGGTAGAATCTAAAACAGGAAGATGTGCACATGCAAAAAACTTTTATCCAATCAAACACTCTTGAAAAGTGATGCCGACAGTCAAGGATTTCATGACGAAGAATGTTATAACCATCGACGCTAGCAAAACTGTTATTGAAGCCGCAGACCTAATGTCGCAAAACAACGTAGGCGATTTGGTGGTCATGGACAAAAATACGCCTGTAGGGATCGTCACTGAACGGGATCTCGTAAGGAGAGTCTTGGCGGAGAGAAAATCGCTAAACATCAAAGTTTCAGAGGTAATGACCACACCCCTCAGAGTAATCGATCCAGAAGCTCCACTAAAAGAAGCTGCCAGAAGAATGGTCAGCAAAGGAATCCGACGACTTCCCGTAATAAAGGATAACAAGCTGGTTGGAATAATAACCGCTACCGACTTCGCTAGACACCTAAGCAAGAAAACCCTTACCGATGGCTTACTTGAAGCAATAGGCCGCAGCCACTACCCCGTTCCAGAAGGTTTCGAAAAATAGCAGATGCCGCAGCGCAAACAAACCAAAAATTACAGTAAACCTTCAAAGGGTAGAAGCTCAATTCTCGCTTAGGCCCCAAAACACTATCATCCGACTCTCATAGACAGAGTACGCACATACTGTAAAATTAGATCTCGGCAAGTCTTCCCTGATCTTCGCCCTTGTGGCTACCAAGTATTGTTCAAGCCCCCATTAATGGGAGCAGAAGCAGAGCAGTCATACCCAGAAGCTTCATGAATATGAGAACGGAGGGGCCTGCAACGTCCTTCAACGGGTCGCCTACAGTATCACCAATTATTGTTGCCTTATGCGTATCCGATTTCTTGCCCCCATATAGCCCACTTTCGACCAACTTCTTAGCATTGTCCAGCAGGGCGCCTGTATTGTTAAAGAAGAAGCCTAGCATGGCGGCGGAAGCCGTAGCCCCGATGAGCATCATTCCCAACTCGGTCGGACCAAACAACAGACCTACCGCGATGGGAGTTGCTATGGCAATAAGTCCCGGCAGCACCATTTTGCTGAGCGCATTCTTGGTTGCGATATCAATACATCTGGCATAATCAGGAGCAACTATCCCCTCTTTGAGCCCTATAATCTCCTTGAACTGCCGCCTCACTTCATCAACCATTTTGAAAGCCCCATCGGAAGTCGCCCTTATCGTCAGAGAGGCCAATGGCAAAGGCAAAACTACACCTAGGAACAGTGCAGCGATGGGGTATGGCGATCCAAGCGAAATGACAGAGATATTAGCCGTTGCGAAATACGTTGCGAAAATCAAAAAAGACGTTACCGTACCTGATGCCATGGCATAGCCCTTGGTTGCAGCCTTCATAGTGTTTCCCACAGCATCCAGAGAATTTAACGTCTCAGATGCTTGCCCCGAGATTCCAGACATTTCAGCTATTCCCGCAGCATTATCGGTTATTGGACCGAACGTATCAGAAGCCATAATAAACGCAATACCAAAGTCCGTGCCAATGTTTGTTATGACTAGCCCGTAGAGAGATTGACCAGTTACTATGAAAGAAACCACTACGGCAGCCAAAACTGCAATCATCGGAAACAATGGAGTTGCCAGTCCAGTCGATATGCCAGTTATCAGGTTTATTGCAGGGCCTGCTTGCGAGGATTCAGCGACATGATGTACAGGTCCACGCCCCAGACCGGTGTAGTATAGTGTACTTAGGACACAAACGAGCACAGCTGCAACACCAAGTAAACCTGCAAAGAATAGTGATACATCATTCAAAAACAGCGTAGACAAAAAGAACAAGCCAATCGAGCTAAGAACTGCTGTAACCATGAGACCGACAACCAAAGATCCTGTAGCGTTTATCCGCTTCCACCGTCTAACCAGCGATATCCCAAACATGGAGGCCAGAACACCAACAGCTTCGAGTATAAATGGAAACAATACCCCGTTAGGGCCATATCTCGAAATAAAGAGAACGCCCATCAACATACCAGTTATTATGTCATCACTGAAAGTCTGGAACAAATCTGAACCTCGCCCCGCGCAATCGCCCACGTTGTCGCCAACCAAATCAGCGACCACAGCCGGATTTCTTGGGTCGTCCTCAGGGATCTCCATTTCGATCTTACCCACCAAATCGGCCCCAATGTCAGCCGACTTTGTATATATACCGCCTCCGATTTGCGCAAACAATGCCGCTAGGCTTGCTCCAAATCCAAATCCAACAAGCGCCGAAATATCGTTCAAGGCTACTCGCAATAGGAACAACGCAACCAAACTTATCCCTGGGACTGCCAGACCCATAACTGCACCTCCCAAAAAGCCTGTTCTCAGAGTTGCCCCAGGTGAACGCGTAGCTGCACTTGCGGTTCTCACATTGGCTCTAACTGCGACGTTCATGCCAACGTACCCCGCCAACAGGGAGAGAAGGACACCGCACACGAAAGCCAACGAAGTAGTCCAATTGAAAAGAAAGAGGATTATTAAGGCCAGCCAGGGAATGACAAGAATGATTGTCCCTAATTGTCTCTTGATGTAAGCGCTTGTTCCTATCATAATATACCTGCTCACCTCTTGCATACGAGCGGTACCAGAATCACGTTTGAGAATCCAACGAGTGATATATGACGCCACCAAAATGGCAATCATCCCAACCACGAAAGCAAACAGGAGTGGATCTTCCATAGCAATTCCTTACACTTTCTTGTTTTGCACCTTAAGATGTCTGACAAAATAGTTGGTCACGTTTTCTTTCCTTTTCATACGGTAGCCTTGCCCCTTGCCTGAGAAGAGGAGCTTCTTACTTGATAAGGCTGACCCTGAATCGACCGTAAAACATGTTGCTCCTTTGGGCATTTTTGACCTGGTGACTTTTTTTGAAGAATGCTCTGGACCTTTGGGTATATCCAGATTGTAGGGGCTTTCATTCTACGTTCATCACTGGTTCTGTTCATATGAAGAGTACGCGCGCCACCACGAGGGCTAATCCTTGGCGATGTTGGAAGCGATGGGGGTGGGATTTGAATCCACGAAATTTAAAAGCTGAAGGTTTTGAGTAAATGCGGCAAAAATGGACTTGAACCCTTTTAAGTATGGGCGGTCAAAATCTCTTAGATGCC